>JAOJBP010000002.1 GCA_028228555.1 Candidatus Thioglobus sp.
TGCCGTGGGACAATAACAACACGTCTTCTAATAACGGATTTATGGGTGCTTGGAATCCAATGAATGCCGGTACTAGTTTTAATCCATTTAGTGGCGGTTCAAATTTTGGTCCTTTTGATTCTGGATCAGAGTTTAATCCATTTGATGGTGCTACTAACTTGGGCCCTTTTAACGGCGCTCAAAACTGGGGTCCGTTAAGCAACATGAATGACATGACCAACGATGCAGACTGGGGCTTCTATTATAAAAATAAAAATAAGACCTCAAACAAGGGCTATGCCCGTGCTGACAGCAAGTACACTACAGAAGTAGAAGCGCGTGGCGTTGGCTATGCTGAAGGTTACACTAAAGGCAATGCAGATGCTTATTACAAAGGCCAATTAGACGGCTATGGTAAAGCTCGTGGTAACGGTCGTTTTGAAGGTTATGGTCAAAAAGGTCACTTAGGCTATTTGCCCACTACTGGCAACGACTTTCCTGCACCACCTTATTAAAAATAAATACACAAAATAACAGCCTTTTAGATTGACTCATTTTAAAAAGCCGTTATAATTTCAGTTTTATTCCTCGATAGCTCAGCTGGTAGAGCAACGGACTGTTAATCCGTTTGTCGGTGGTTCGAGCCCACCTCGAGGAGCCAATTAAATAAAGGCCTACATTGATTGTAGGCCTTTTTTTTCGCCTGCTTAAAAATGACGGGCGTCCAATGGGCGTCCATATATTAATTATTAAATTCCACCACTTCTTTTTTATCGATTATTCATGCATAACTTATATAAATTAATTTATAAGTTTGAATGTTTTGAAAATTGTTTGATATTTTATTTTATAAATGGTATATTATTGCAATTATTATTACAATAGGTAACTACTATGAAAAAATCAATCTTAGCATCATTATTAATAGCAATAAGCGTATCAGTTGATGCAAATGAAACAAGACATGCGAGTGCTCATTTGCATGGATTAAATAATGTTGAAATGCTTCTTAGTCAAAATCAATTAAATGTGATGTATCAAATGCCAATAGTGCAGATTAATGCAGAACACGATCATGATGATCATGAAGAAGGGGGACTGATTTCTTTTATAGAAGAGTTATTTGGTCATGGTTACGATGATCATGATGACCATGAGGAAGAAGAGAATCATGATAACAAGAATGAGCATAAGCAATCACATAAAGATGAGCATGGACATGAAGATCATGATGAGAACAAGGTAGTAGAACCGGAGAACCTATCAGAAAAATTAGCTGAATTTAAAGACAACACTGAATTGTTTAAATTAGCATCTGCTGCAAAATGTTCTATTGTAGATTATGATTCTGAACTTCATCAGGTTTCAAGTGAATCTAAGCATAAAGATATTGAGCTGTCTTATCAGTTTAAGTGTAGCAATCCTGAGCAGCTTAATAGTGTTGAGTTTACTGCCTTTAAACATTTTCCAGGGCTGAATGCAATTGTTTTAGATGCACTTATTAATAACAAAGCGATTTCTAAAAAAATAGACTCTGATGATGGTAAAGTTACTTGGTGATTTTAAATACCAATAATCTTCAATACACTTATCAAAATGGGAAGGTTGTTAGCTTTCCCGATATTGAGATTAAAGCTGGCCAAAAGGTTCTAATTATTGGTTTTTCTGGATCTGGAAAAACAACCTTATTAAACTTAATTTCCGGTGCTTTAAAGATTCAATCTGGAGAGGTAAATTTACTTGGAAATAGCTATTCATCCATGTCTTCTACTGAGCTAGATAGGCTTAGGGCCGATCATATTGGTTATATTTTTCAAACGCTTAATTTAATTCCATTTTTATCTGTTGCTGAAAATATTGCTTTAGGGGTTAAATTTTCGAATAGCAGGAGTGCGCTTGTTAGCAACTTGACTGTGGAAATTGAAAGACTGCTTAAATCGCTTGGACTAGATAAAGAAGTGCTAGCTAGTCCTGTTGATAATCTTAGTATTGGTCAACAACAACGAGTTGCCGTTGCTAGGGCGCTACTTGGGAGTCCTAATTTGATTCTTGCAGATGAGCCAACTTCCGCGCTTGATCAAAACTCAACCAATAACTTCTTAAATGAGGTGATGCAAACATTCAATCCAAAGAGTCAAGCAATACTTATGGTTAGCCACGACTTATCACTTGCACCACACTTTGATACAGTGATTGATTTTAATAAAGCCAATGTTTAAGTTACTATTTAAATCAATTCGCTCAAGAATGTTGCCGGTGTCTTTAGTGACAATAACATTGATGGCGTCAATGGTGTTGTTGTTAAGTATCGAGCGTATACAGCAAGCCACAAAAGAAGGCTTTAATCAAAGTATATCAGGCGTTGATGCGATTATTGGTCCGCGATCAAGCTCTCTAGAAATTGTGCTTTATACGGTGTTTCATATTGGGAGGCCTACTAATAATATCACCATGAAAACTGTTGATGATATTAAGCAAAGAAAAGATATAGATTGGCTTGTGCCTATTGCCTTGGGAGATAGTCATAAAGGTTTTAGAGTTGTAGCCACTGAAAAAAATTATTTTCAACATATTAAGTATGCAGGAGATAAGCCGCTTTTAATGTCAAGTGGCTTGGCATTTAATAAGATTTCTGAGGCAGTAATTGGTGCAGATGTTGCAAAAAAATTAAATTATAAGATAGGCTCAAGTATACAAATTAGCCATGGATCTGGCGAATCTATCGGTATGAAGCATGATGATTTTTCATTTAAAGTTTCCGGCATATTGAATAAAACAGGCACTCCAATAGATCAAGCTATTTTTATAGATTTAAAAGGCTATGAATTGATCCATATCGGCTGGCAAAGTGGAAAAAAGCTCTTCAGTCTTGATAGGTTTGACATGTCTTCAGTGACGAATGATGAGTTAGCCGCAAAAACAGTAACTGCTGCTTTTGTGGGCTTAAAGTCAAAGTTAACATTATTTAAGTTTGCTAAAAATATACAAAAGTATTCAAATGAAGCTATCTCTGCAGTAATTCCAGGAATTGCACTATCTCAGTTGTGGTCAGTTATTGGTCTTGTTGATAAAGGGTTCGAGTTGTTAAGCTGGATAATTATTGCAATTAGTTTAATTGCTATGGTTACACTGATTATCTCCAGCATTGAAAATAGAAAGCGTGAAATGACTATATATAGAGCCAATGGCGCTAGTGCGTTCTTTTTATCTAAATTAGTAGTATTTGAAGCGTTGTTAATAGGTATAACTGCAATTATTAGTGCAATTGTATTTGTTACAATTGTTAGTTATCTCGCCACTGACCAAATAAATATAGCCTTGGGTATCACTCCTAAGTTTGAATGGGTTAGTTTAGAGGAAATAAAGGTATTTGGCATTATTTTATTAGCTGGTGTATTGAGCAGTCTTGTGCCAGCGATAATGGTCTTTAGGAAAAACATACATCACGGTCTGAGTTAAATAAAAAAATGGTTAATAAATTTATTATTATTGTATTGTTGCTTTTTTCATCTATTTCTTTTGGTAAAGAAGTTTCAGATGATTATCTAAGTCAATTGGTCGACAGCTGGACTTTATTGGCGCCGCCTGAAATATATGACTTTATGCCGGAAAAGCTAGATTATAAAACCATGAACAATCCTGAGTTTCAAAAAAAAATTGACAATGCTGGTAATCAAATTAACAACTTAATGGATGGAAAGGTTATTGAAATTGCTGGATTTATGGTACCGTTAAAAACTAAAGGGTCTAACGTGAGTCAGTTCTTACTAGTGCCAGAAGCTGGGCAATGTATTCATGTTCCACCGCCACCTTTAAATCAAACGCTATTAGTTGAGATGCCTGATAATCCTACAAGTGTTAGAGATATTTACATTCCTATCATTGTTACGGGAAAGGTTTCAGTTGGTTCTCAAAGCTTTGATATTGCAGACAGCGGCTATTCATTGACTGATGTAACTGTTGAAAATCTAACTTTTAAATATGAGGATGATCTTTAATGATTGATAAGAGTGAACTATTGAACAGGTGTTCAAAGGCAGGAAAAAGTGTCACACCTCAAAGAATGGCTATTATTAAGCAATTGTCAAAATCAAGTCATGGCATTTCAGCCTATGATTTGTTAGCGCAAGTAAATGCGGCTGGCCATGAATTTAATATTAGTACTATCTATAGAGTTCTTGATTTTTGGGGTGAAATGGGCGCTGTTCATAAGATCGAGTCTAATAACACATATCTAATTTGCAACGATTCACACGATAATCACTTGCATATTTTATTTCATTGTATCAAATGTCATGAGATTGAAGAATCATGTCAATTTTCAAAACAAATATCTATCCCTGATAATAAAAAGTTTATAGCTAAAAAAAACCAAGTAGTAGAATTACAGGGGTTGTGTAGTGGCTGTAAAATTGCTTAATTGACTGAGTTTTTTTAATTACGAAGCGTGCTTTGTATTGAGCTAACAAGCGTTAAAGATTTAATCGAGGTTTTGTATGAAAAAAATATCTTTTATTTTAATAATATTGGGTTTTGTTGCTACATCGGCACAGGCTAAAGATTATCAAATAAACAAAATAGCTAGCGGTTTAGGTGTAGTTTGGGGAATGGATTTTGTTTCAGAGAATGAGATCATATTTACACAACGCTCAGGTAAGGTTGGCTTGGTTAATCTTCAATCAAAAAAAGCTAGTTATTTAGAGGGTGCCGCTAAAGTACTTAATGAAGGCCAAGGCGGCATGCTTGATGTCTTGGCGAACAAAAACTGGCTATATTTTACTTATGCAAAAGAAGTGCCGGGCGGGAGTGCAACTGTCTTGGCGAGAGCAAAAAATAAAAATAACCAAATTACAGATTGGGAAGATATCTTGATTACTAAATCTGTTAATGAAAATACGCACCATTATGGCAGCCGAGTTGTGACAGATGGTAAGTATTTATATGTGTCAATTGGTGATAGAGGTGTAAGAGAAAATGCACAAGACTTAACTAATCATTTTGGAAAAATACTGAGATTAAATCTAGATGGCTCAGTGCCAAAAAACAATCCGTTTGTTGGAGATATAAAAGCATTGGATGAGATTTGGAGTTATGGCCATAGAAATCCACAAGGATTAGCCTGGGATAAGCAAACTCAGAGATTATGGGCAATTGAGCATGGTCCACGCGGCGGTGATGAGATTAATTTAATTAAAAAAGGCGCTAATTATGGTTGGCCTGTAATCTCATATGGTAAGGAGTATTGGGGTCCTTTTAGCGTTGGGGAGGGCACACATAAGGTAGGTATGGAGCAACCTATCAAATACTATGTACCCTCGATTGCACCTAGCGATCTTGTTGTTTATCGAGGAAATGAATTTAAATCTTGGGATGGTGATTTATTAACGGGCGCATTACGCGCCAAACATATCAATAAAATTAGCCTAGACCCATCTCTAAATACATCTAGCGAAGAACGCTTGTTAACATCGCTCAAACAAAGGATACGAGCAATATTGATAGACAAAACGGGACGCATTTATTTTTCTACCGATCAAGGTGATATTTTCATGATAAAAAAAGCTAAAAAATAAAAAACCCATCTTTTGGATAGGCTTTTATTTTAATTGTACATATCAAACTAGACTTTATCTTTAAATCAAATAGCAAAAAAATTTAATCGTCTATTGCAAATTCAATTCTTTCAGATAGCTTAGATAAAGCTGTTTGAGCACATGCCGCGTCTTTGTCACCACCTGGAGCTCCGCTTACGCCAATAGCGCCAATGTTATATCCACCAGCAGTAATTTTCAAACCACCTTCCATGACAATAAGTCCTTGAATGTGATTTAATTCTTGCTGTATGTCAGATCGTGCATTTTTAAAAGTACCACTATCTGTCCAAGCCATAACTGTCATGTTGGCTTTGCGTTGGGCAATTTCTAATGTAAATCGTGAGGCTAAGTCATCACGCAAAGCCGCACGCATTAAGCCAAATCGATCAACGACAACAGCACTAATATGAAAGCCATCATCTCTACAAGCGATAATTGTTTCATTAGCGATATCGCGCGCTAGATCCATGCCAATACTTTTGTCAACAACAACATCATTTGCATAAGGCGACAGTGGCAATAATGCAAATATTGAACTGGCTATTATTTTTTTCATGATGGTTTTTTTCATAAGATAACTCCTCTTTTAGTTAAGATTGTTTAATTTTTTCAACTAATGTTAAAAAAAGTTTTATATTATCAGAAAAATTTATATTTTTTTAGTATTAAAAGTATGGGTAATTACAATTGCATTATTTTTTATGTTGATAGGCCTAGCAGTGGAAGTAACTGTGGCAAAAGAATTGCTTAGTTTAAACCTGGCAGTTATGATATTTTATTTTATGAATCTGATATTAAGTATTATTATCAATAAAGAATTTTTGCCTTAGAATATTTACTAAAGAATCACTATTTTTATACTATGTCTTAAGCAGATCGTTAAAAGTTAGACTGTCGCAATCGTCGCTCTAAGAATAAAAAGATATCTATAATGATTCTATGAAGATTTACTTTACCTTACTCCTCTTATTCTTTTTATCATCGACTTCTTATTCTAGTGTTATTGAAAATTATCTTAACGCTCAACCTGAGAAAAGTATGGTTTGCTGGGAAGAAAACAAATGGGTTAAATATGAACTTAGAGGAGATAAATTAATTTTAGGTGGATTATTTGAACTACCCATATTGGAAAGCAAAGGGGGAATTTATGCTACCAAATACTTTGGTAGTGATTTAATAATAGATTTCAGAAAAACTAGAATTACAATGAAAAATACAATCTTTGCATTCGGTGGAGATTTGGTTCTTGATTGCAAAGAGTATCAATAAAAATCGAAGTGAAATAGTGGACTTATTTGATAATAACAAAGATTACTTTGCGCCATTTGAATTGCCAAATGAAGATGGTTACTCAATGATCTGGAATGAAAATTTAAATGGTTACGATATCAAAATTCCCAATGGAGTTATGTTTTATTCAGAGCATTTTTTTGATCAAAAAGAAAGCGATAAAAGTGTGGAGTATTTTTTAGAAAATACAAATAATATTGATAAAAGTGTAGATTGGAGAACGTTTACATCAGAGGATTTTTCTTCTATTAATTTTAAAAACATTAAATGGAAGCATGATAGTATTAATTTATACGGAAAAAAAATACCATTACCAAGATACACAGCTTGGTTCGGTGATCCGGGCAAGTCTTATACTTATTCAGGTATTAATTCTACTCCTAACGAGTGGAATAAAGGTTTACTGCATATCAAACAACAAATTGAAAAGGTTTCAGATATAAGATTTAATGGCGTTTTGTTAAATTGGTATAGAGATGGGAACGATTATATGAATTGGCATGCAGATAATGAAAAAGAACTAGGCATTAATCCTGTTATTGCTTCTGTAAATTTCGGAGCTACACGCGATTTTATTATTAGAAAAAATGATAAATCTTTAAAAATAAAAATTCCTTTGAAGCATGGCTCTTTATTGATCATGCGTGGCGAGATTCAACATTATTGGCAACATTCTGTTCCTATAAGAAAGAAAATTAAAAATATACGTTTTAACTTAACCTTTAGAAAAATTATAAGTTAAATTTTGTTTTCAATAAAAATATGAATAAACAAAGTTAAGACCTAATTGGTAATATCAATAGTGCAAAAAAAGGTGTTACCCTTTAATATCATGATAGGTTTGTACTAAGAAAGGTAAATAAAAGTATAGCAACCTAAAGACTAAAATTTAAGAGGTTCGACTAAAAAGAGATGACGGCAAATTGCGCAAATCACCCCCATAACTCTAATTTATTTTAGCAAGTGGCTCGCCCTATAAAATAATATTTTTTTCAGAATTGATAATGTGCTTTAACACCTTATCCCAATCTTGATCAGCCATTTTATCGATAGAAAAATTGGCTGTCATTGAGCTTTTATTCTGTGTTTCAGTGAACTTTAGCTCATTTCTTAGATTATTAGAACCTGAAAAATAACCTATATCTAGTACAAAGTATTTTAAGTTAGTCATATTATGTATTAAGTGGGGTTAAATGGTAAGTATGTGATCAGATTTATCTAGTTCTGCACGAAATTGATTCTGGTCTATCCTCTGTATGTTTTCATCAACAAGTATTGATAAGGGCTCAATTTCACACAACTCCAGTAACTCTGCATTTTCGATATTTTCATCATTTTCTTCAATGGGCCTATCGACAAAAATACAGCTAATATGGTGACCAAATATTGTTAATCCTGCTGCTACACGCATAGCTTCTGCATGGTCACTTATTGCGAATACGAGAATATTTTTTTTAGTGTTGGATGTTGTCATATTGAGACCACCTTATCATGGTTAGCAATCATTTCACTTAAGTTAGTTTGACTACCCATAGTCGCAGCTGAAGTTGTATTAGGGTGATACCGATCCCAAGAGTGGTGGCATGCTACAGAGTTTTCTACTATGGTTAAATTTTGTTTAATTTTTTCATTTTCTAAAACCTTTACACCCGCACCTGTAAAAAAGCAGCTGTATTGTTTTTTTTGCCTTGTACATGCATCGCTTAATGGTAGCAATAGATCGGCACCATGTTCTTGGCTAATAATAAATAATAAGTTCATTCTCTAACTCCTTAATCAATAATAATCTTAACATTTGTATAATCTGAAGCTATAAGGTCAGCAAAAACTGCAAGTGACGAAGAAACATCTTTTGTTTGAATGATAATTTTTTCATGTTTTGAGCAAGATTTGGGTTTATCAGTCAACTTCCATTTTTGGTTTTTCATGTTTTGAATCTGACTTTTAAGTGCTAAAAATTTTTCTCTCATTTTTCCTAAATAAACTCTAGAACGGAATAATTGCCTCTTAGACCCACTAGCCTTGCCTAACACCTCCACCAATTGTTTAATGTTATTATTTGGCCAAATCCATATTTTTTTTTGCCCAGAAAGAAAAAATAATGCAGCTAAAGCTCGGTTCTCTTTTTGATTTTTTCCATAAATCAATATTTCATCGGTATGAGCTATGTTGGATGTGGAAAAAGCCCAAAAAATATCTCTAAAACTAGCAAGTTGCCCTTGGGACTCGAAGTCATTAAAAGGGACGCATTTAGTTTTTTTAGTACTATAAAGTTCACATTCTTGTAGTTTGTCAGAGTTAATTGGAACCAGTTTTTCTAAGAAAGCTTTATTTGAATTATTTGTATAACTAATATGGGGGTTGGCTATTGATTCACCAAGATGTAGAAAAATACTTATCCCTATAATATAGAGCATTAATTAGCAGCCTCCGAATTGTCGTTCTGGTATTTGTGAGGATGAATTGTTATTAATTACAGGGGGGTTTTCCATGTAGTATCCCATTAAATCAATAATTGGAAGCTCACCATAATCTGCACCCATATTGATGTTTAGATCAAATTCTTCAATATTTTTTGGCGTATTCATTTGTTTCATTGCTTCTGGTGATAGCTTGGCAAATGGAAAAATAAGCAGTAATACAATTAACGTAATTGTTAATGCAGATGAGCAAAAAATTAAACCTATTTTAGTTTGGTATTTCATAAGACCTTTTGGTTAAGTAATACTGATGTACATTAAATAAAAAGCAGTCGCAAAAGCAATTAACTGAGCAGTAGTTTCATAATCCATAATCTAATTACCTTTAAAATGTTTCACAAGTGTTTCTATTGATAGTATTTCACCTGATTCTGGATGAATTGCATCTGGTGTAAAGAACGGTACACCATTTTTTGAAATTTTCAAAGATTCAGGGGTTTTAGCGAACATGAAGAAAAAAGTCACGACCGTCATTATTATGAGTAGTATGGATATCACTAAAAGCTGTTTATCTTTTGCTGTATTAAAAGTCATGAGTTATTTTTTTTGCATAAGAACTTTCCAGCTCTGATTAGAAAAAACTGTACCTAAATGTTTACTACTTAACTCTGACTGCATCGATGCTAAAGATTCCATTGAAGTAGGATTATCAATAACTATCTTGATAATTTCACCACTCTTGGCATCACTCATTGCGCCTTTGGTCATTAGCTGTGGTCTAGGGCATGAGAATCCAAGGCAATCAACGGTTTTTGTGACATTTATCACATCTCCGTTATCAAGAGTTATCGTTGGATCATTGTCACTTGTATTAGCCACTTTTTCAGTCGTTTTTTTAGTAAATAAACCCATTAATTATCTCCTGTTGTTTTTAAAGATTTCTTTGCTTGAATTTTTAAATATATGAAAAGTAAAACTCCAAACTGTATTAATCCAAAGAATATTGCCGGGATTCCAGTTTTTTCTTGAAGTGTTTCCGCATTAGCAAAACCTAATTGAAGTGTTTCTAGATTAGGCTCACCAGTCATTGCAATAGGAGCAGGTGGCCAATAATCAAATGACCATAATAATGAGAATAAAAACATGCCTATGAATGTAAATATCAATGCCCAGATAGCACCAACATTCCCTTCACCAGACTTAACCCAAGTTGATACGGTGCACGCACCTGCAAGAACCATGCCTATTCCAAATATAAATAAGCCGATAACTTGATTAAGTCCAACATCAAATTTCATGGTCTGGCCTACACCAAAGGTAATAAATGTTGTAAATCCTATAGTTAAAACCATCATAGCAAGCAATAAGGCTTCAGTATTTCGATAGGTTTTAAATAATATTGCATCTCTTAGAGCTGCTGTATTACAAAATCTAGAGCGTTGAACTAGCAATCCAACTATAGATCCAAATAAAAATGCGACTAAAATTTCACCAATTACTGACATATCAATCCTTTTTTAAAATCCTAAAACTTTTTTATAAATATGAGATCCAACCCAAGCGCCTAAAATAATTCCTGTCATTGACAAATACCCTCCAAGATTTAATTGTGGTGTTAATCCAAAGAATGTGGAGACGTTACAAACGAAAGCTAGGCGTATACCAATACCCATCATAAGTCCACCTATAGTGATCATTACCCATTCAGATAAACTACCAGGAAAGCGCCAAAAGAATTCATTGCTTAACTTTGCTCCAACAAATGCACCAAAAAGCATACCAAAGGAAATGTAAATTTTCCAATAACCAAAATCAGGTGGGAATACTATCTGCCAGAAGGGTATTTCATTAATTTGATCTCCTATAATTAGCTCAGCAGCCAAACCAGTCATCATCGTTTCACCACCACCAACTGTCCATGCACCTAAAATTAAAAAAAGAAAAATATCAAAAAAAGCAATAGCTACTAATGCAATTCTTGGGTCAAGTGATTTTTTAAAAAAGTCCATATTTGTTATTTATTTTTTATAGAAGTTGAGAGTACTATATTTGTTATTTGGAATTTATGGGTAGTATTATTGTACTAGTTTTTAAAAAAGGTAGTTTTAACCTATATAAAAATATAGCAAATGCTACTACCCTTGCCTATATTACTTAGAGAATAATGTTATCTGAATAACATTAACTTTACTCCCTTAAAAGTAGTTATTCAACCGGGTGGCAGTTTCCTTATTTTCTCCTCTAGAGTAAAGTAAGAGTCACCCAACTTTATTCTTTATTTCTTAAGCACACTAAAAAAATGTCGTTATTAAGGAGTATTTTTACGTCCAAAGTTAATTAGAAAATTATTAAAATACTTTTCTTTAATCTAAAGAATATGCCACATTTTTTGCTGAAATAATAATAAAATTTTTGTAGAAAAAGTATATAGGTATATTTATAGTTATAAAAATAAGATCGACTGGGTTAAATAAATGTATAGCAAATACTACTACCTTTTAACATATCACTTAGCGCATAATAAAATTTGAAATAATAATGAAAGGGGTTAGAGTATGAGAAACATGAAAATAAAAACGCTTGCTTTTGGTATTGCGTTTTCACTCGGAGGAGTGTCATTAGCAAATACACCGTTAGTGGATGTTGATTGGGTGAAGTCAAATTCGTGTAATAGTAATGTCAGAGTTATTGATATTCGTAATGGATTAGATGGTGCATCGAAAACGGACTATCTTAAGGGTCATATCCCTTGTGCGGTATATAGTAATTATCTTAAAGATGGCTGGCGTGCAAAGGTTAAAAATGTTGTTGGTCAGTTAGCACCAAGTCCAAAACTTGAAAAATTAATTGGTAAGCTTGGCGTTGATAACAATACACATGTTGTTATTTATCATCACGGCAAAAGTGCATTAGACCTTGCAAGTGCTACTAGGGTTTATTGGACATTTAAGGTTTTAGGCCATGATAATGTGTCAATTCTAAATGGTGGCTATCTTGCTTACATTAAAGAAAAAGATAGTAAGAAGAGGGTGAAGAATAAAGTTGAAAGAGGTAATTATGCAGTGAGGGCTAAAAATTTCAAAGCTTCGCTACGTACTAATATGATGGCCGACTCAAATGATGTTCTAGCAGCTGTTAATGATTCAAGCGTGGCATTAGTTGATCTGCGCCCTCATCATCAGTTTATTGGTATCAATAGACATGGAAAAGCAAAAAGAAATGGAACCATACCAACAGCTAAAAATCTTTCTGAAAGCTGGTTAACAATGAATGGTGGTGGCACTTTACGTAGTTCAGATGAGATTAAAAAGCTTTATAAAGTTGCCGGCGTGAAACTTGGCGGTGATCAAATTAATTTTTGTAACACTGGACATTGGGCTTCTTTAGGTTGGTTTGCTGATAGTGAAATTATGGGCAATAAGTCTTCAAGACTTTATGATGGCTCAATGGTTGAATGGTCATCAAACAGCTCTTTACCAATGGAGAAGAAAGTAGATTTTTAATAAAAATTTAGTTTTTCCAATGTTAAGAACAATATTGGCCTCTATAGTACTTATTTTTTTAGGTAGTGCTATAGGGGCCAATTCTGTTGTTGGCATAAAACAAATATCTTTGATTGAATATGATAAGCAATTATGCAGCTCAGAGCTGGTTATTCTTAGGGGTGATCTTACAAAGTTAAACAAAATAACAACACCTGAGTTATATAAAAAAGGTTTAAAAAGTCGAATAGACAGCTCCTTTAAAACGCTGAATTGGATTTGCAGGGGGTTTATTGATAATGACCATAATTTGTCTAGTTTATTTACAAAATTAGAGTCATTATTTATAGCTAACAAGTTTGAAGAGCTTCACTTTAAGCTTGATTTTTTGATAAAAAAATACCCATTAAATCTTGATCAATATTTGCCAGACAAGGTGTCAAAAGAAGATATCAAGGTTGGTGTAAAAATTTATCAGCATTATTGCCTTAGCTGTCATTTGAGCCATAATGATCAATTAAAGATGCCGGCATTATCATTAGAGGTAATGGCTAAAAGCCTTTCATCCGAAGAGTTTATTGCCCGTATGATTGCTGGAGTTAAGGGTAATGGTAAAATTGCGCTCAGGAATCCTTTGAATCATAAAGATATTTCTAGTATTTATAGTTACTTACTTTACAAAGAATAAATTACAATAACACTAAAATTTTTTAGGTATTTAAATATGTCCCTTTTATTTTCTGAGCACAAACTCCAGCACTTATTCAATGTTTGTTCGACTGAACAAGTGTTGGAGTTTGTCCCACTTAAGAGAAGCATTCGCCTTCATGGGCACAGTACAACCATTAGATTGGAAAAAGCTTACTGGACAGTTTTAGAGCAAATGGCAGAGGATGAAGAGCTTTCATTGGCAAAACTACTGGAGTTAATTAGTGACACCTGTCTTGTGGCAAATGATAAAAATCTTGCCTCTTGCTTGCGAGTGCTATGCTTAAAGTATATTAATATCTATTATTAGTACACTCGCTCATTCTTGTTCTTCAATCAGAAGCTACTTGATAATAAGTTTAGTTGAGAGTACAGTGGGTTAAGAAACAGGAGATTCTTATTATGACAAAAGAAGAGCTTAAATTATTAATTCAGTCGAACCCTTGTTATGCTGTACAAGCAATAGGAATGTATTACGAAGACAAAAGAAATTTTGATCCTAGTAGAAAATGGAAAGAGAGATTTTCTAAATATAATACTTGTAGATATATTGACTACGGCGATACGCATTGGGACTGCAATAAGAAATAATAGCGCTTTAATCCTAGATTAGTGACTTTTATTGCCCGTACTTATTCAGTCAATGATTAAAGTATAAAATAAGAATGATACTGTTTGGCTAATCTATTAAGAAAAGATATGATAAAAATTAATACTAAAAAGTTTCTATTGATATGTTTAATTACACCTTTGTTGTCATCGTGCTCAGAAGGAGGGCTTATGTGGCATGTAACAGCTGACAAAGAGCAGAAAGCTAAGTACTTTTCTAAAGGCATGCAAAAGCTAAATATGCAAAATGATATGAATGAAAAATTTAATGAAACACCCCTAACAAAAAGCTGCCAAGAGGGTTGGGATGGTAAATTTAGCTGTACTAGTTATTAAAAAATAAACAATAAAAAAGGCTTAAAAATGAGTTTTACGATTATTAAACCATATGCCTGTTGCTGTATAATTTAGCGTCATGTCGTTACCCCCTAAAGACCTTCACTCTTACCCAAAATTTTGGCCTCATAAAAAAGGGCTTGTTCCTGCACCATTGCTTCCTATGTCTCGAAAAGAGATGGATGACTTGGAATGGGATTGTTGCGATATTATTATCGTTACAGGTGATGCGTATGTAGATCACCCTAGTTTTGGTATGGCGATTATTGGTCGTTTGCTAGAATCTCAGGGGTTTAGAGTGGGGATTATCTCTCAACCTGATTGGCATTCTGCAGATGCTTTTCGCCAGCTAGGAAAGCCTAATTTATTTTTCGCTGTTGCATCGGGCAATATGGATTCTATGGTGAATCATTACACCGCTGAAAAAAGACCGCGTTCTGATGATGCCTACACTGCAGGTGCCATGGCAGGCAAACGCCCTGATCGTGCAACTACTGTCTATACTCAGCGTGCCAAAGAAGCTTACAAAGGTATTCCTGTTATTATTGGTGGTATAGAGGCTAGCTTAAGGCGTATTGCTCAATATGATCATTGGTCACAAACCATTCGCCGTTCTATTCTTCCTGATTCTAAAGCTGATTTACTACTTTTTGGTAATGCTGAACGCGCCGTGGTTGAGATAGCGCATCGAGTTGCAGCAGGCGAAGATATTAAGAAAATGACTGATATTCGTGGCACAGCATTTATGCGCCAAGGAATTCCTGAGGGTTGGACGGTACTAGATTCAAGTGAAATTGATGCTGATAAGAGTTTAGTTCACCCACAAACAGACCCTTATGCAGACACATCTGCCAAAGATAAGCAGGGTTGTGGCGATAAGAATAATCAGGCTATGCCTATTAAGATTGACCCTAATCAAGGAGCAGTGCAGGTTATCGATTTTGATCACCGCACTAAAGGACTAAAGAGGGAGAATACTGTTATCCGCCTACCTTCTTTTGAGCAGGTAGCAAAAGATCGTTATCTATATGCGCATACGTCACGTGTTTTTCATTTAGAAACCAATCCAGGTAATGCACGCGCTCTTGTGCAACGCCATGGTGAGCGTGATGTTTGGTTAAATCCGCCACCAATTCCTTTATCAATGGAAGAGTTTGATAGTGTGTTTGAATTGCCTTATACGCGCAAGCCGCATCCTTCTTATGGTGATTTAAAAATTCCTGCCTATGACATGATTCGTTTTTCGATTAATATTATGCGTGGTTGTTTTGGTGGATGTACTTTTTGCTCGATTACTGAGCATGAAGGGCGCATTATTCAAAGTCGTTCAGAGGATTCAGTGATTCGTGAAATCGAGACTATTCGTGATAATATTGATGATTTTAAAGGTAATATTTCAGATCTTGGTGGCCCAACAGCAAATATGTATCGCCTTCAATGTAAGGATACAAAAATAGAAGCTGCCTGTCGTCGACTTTCTTGCGTCTATCCTGGTATTTGTCCAAACCTGGGGACAGATCATAAGCCACTTACTAAATTGTATCGACGTGCGCGAAAACTAAAAGGTATTAAGCGAATATTTATTGCTTCAGGTTTGCGCTATGATCTTGCTGTTCGTGATCCTGAATATATCAAAGAATTAGTTACTCATCACGTAGGCGGGCGTTTAAAAATTGCACCTGAGCATACTGAAGACAATACTTTGTCAAAAATGATGAAGCCAGGTATTGGTTCTTATCACCAGTTTAAAAAGCTGTTTGATCGCTATTCCAAACAAGCAGGTAAAGAGCAATACCTTATTCCTTATTTTATTTCTTCACACCCTGGAACCAGTGATGAAGACATGTTGAATCTAGCGCTTTGGCTAAAGAGTAATGATTTTAAGCCAGATCAAGTGCAAGCTTTTATTCCTACGCCGATGGCGATAGCTTCAGCTATGTATCATACTGAATTAAACCCACTTAAGAAAATTACCCGAGGATCAGAAGTGGTAAAAACTCCGCGAAGTGGTCAGCAACGAAAATTACATAAAGCTTTTTTACGCTATCATGATTCTGAAAATTGGGATGTATTGCGACAGGCTCTTAAGCAAATGGGACGCAGTGATTTAATAGGTGATGGCGATGAGCATTTAGTGCCTTACTCTAGAGCTGGAAATTCACCAAGATTAAAGTTTTTACGAAAAAATAATAATGACTTTCATCATCGCATTTCTGTAAAAAATAAAAATCAAGGTTTTAATACTAAACTTTCTAATAAAAAAAAGTGAGTGATAGTAAATAAGCTATCATCTGTCCTCTTTAATTTTAACTAAAAAAATTATGCCCCACATGCCAAAACTAGATCTATTCTTACACGTTACTTCACCTCATTTAGAGCAACTTGCGCATAGTCTGGGAAAACAAATTGACCTTCAAGATAGACACCAGAAAAAGGGCCTTAGACTGCTTTTGTGTAATCTATATGTGCAAGGCAAAAATAAGGTAGTTGTTTCTCGTAGAATTCAGTCTTTAGGTGGTGTGAAATATAATCCATTGAACATAGAGTGTGGCGCTATAAATAACTCTTTGGATAAGTTAAAGATTGCAGGATATATCCTACAAGTGATAGGCAATCCTAACGAAGGTAAAATGACTACCATGGAAGCCACTGATAAGCTTATTCAGTGGTTTAAGGATACTGGATGGTCAGATAACTCAATTGATAAAACAGTTGGCTCTCATATATCACTTAGAGAGGCTAGAAAGCAGAATGGCCGAACCGTTTATATTGATTTTAAAGACACTAAGTATTCAAAATGGTTAGGTGAGAGAGTAAGACAATATGATCAGCTTTTAAATGGTTGTAAAATTGCATTATTGAACGATGATGGTAGTGAAAACAAAGTCTTTAAGAAGTTTACTATTCAAAGAGAATTTATTGAGCAACAATCAACTCATGAAAATATGGAGTTTGCCTTTGGTGGCAAGATAACCTCCCCATGGATGGAACTTTCATCAAAATTTAAAAAAAATATTACTATTAATGGCGAGTCTTCTATTGAGATAGATAGAGATGCGACCAACCTTAATGCTATGTATCAAGTGCTTACTGGTGCGCCTTATCCTCATAATGATGATCCATATCTTATAACATTAGATGATGTGGTTGTGCCTATGCATATAGTCAAGAGTTTTATAACCTTTATGCAAGGCAGTAAAACACCTAAAGGTGCTGCCCATTCAGTTTTAAACTTTTACAAGAGAAAAGCTTTAGAAGTTAAAAATCCTAAAGAAGAAGACGTTAAAAAACATGATGAGTATATTGAATTTAAAAGAAATACGAAGCCGACAGATATAGCTCAAGCTATTTTAGATAAACACTCTTTAGTAGTTAGTCGTTTCAACAAAGGCAACGTTTATGGTGATTTTATTAGTTGTTGGGGTTCAGATATAGCGTTTGAGGTGATTATGGAGCTTACCAAGAAAGAGATTCCTTGTTTGGTTACTGATGATTCTTTTATTGTGCCACTGCAATACAAAGATTTAGTGATTGAGATGAAAAACACTACAGCTTATATGGATAGAAGAGATGCAAAGGAAGCTTTAGGATAAGAGTCTTAAATGATTGACAGTATGCTTTAATTATAAATAACTAAAAGAGCTTTTACAAAAAAACCTCCATAGATGAATGTCTATGGAGGTTTTTTTTGCTTATTAAGTGGCTAAACGCTCGCTAACTTTTCTACCGCTTGTTTAATGTTATCCATGCTAGTAGCAAATGAAAATCTCACGTAACCTGAAGCACCAAAAGCAGAACCTGGCACAAGCGCAATATTAAGCTTTTCTAGGCAATAGGTAGAAAATTCTACATCATCCTTAAGTCCTAGGCGTTTGATCAAACCCTCAACTCTTGGGAAAGAATAAAAGGCGCCCTGGGATCTTGGGCATTCGACACCATCAATAGCATTTAATGCATTAACAATATACTCATGACGCTCTTCAAATGCATTAACCATTGTATTAATGATACTTTGATCACCATTTAGTGCCTCTAGGGCTGCCGCCTGCGCAATAGAAGAAGGATTAGAGGTTGATTGGCCTTGAATCTTTTTCATGGCCTTAATGATAGCCTCTGGACCGGCACCATAACCTATACGCCAGCCCGTCATGGCGTAACCTTTGGAGACACCGTTAAGAATAATGGTTTGAGCCTTTAATTTAGGCTCTGCCATGACGATATTGATAAAGTCATCATCTCCCCAACGAATATGCTCGTAGATGTCATCGGTCAAAATAAGTACTTTAGGATGGTTAATCAGTACATCTGCCAAGGCTTGTAATTCGTCTTTTGAATAAACCGCACCAGTAGGGTTAGAAGGGCTGTTAATAATAAAAAGTTTGGTTTTATCAGTAATGCTTTGTTCTAACTGCTTGGGGGTGATTTTAAAATCTTGCTCTAAGCCAGTTTCCACCACAATTGGTGTGGCATCAGCCAAGATTACCATATCAGGGTAGCTCACCCAATATGGTGAAGGAATAATAACTTCGTCGCCTTTATCGAGTATCGCTTGACACAAATTATAAAAAACCTGTTTTCCACCTGAAGAGGCCATCACTTCAGAATTTGTATAGTTTAAATTATTCTGACGTTTAAATTTATCAATAATAGCTTGCTTTAAAGCAGGTGTACCGTCAACTGCGGTATATCGAGTCTGTCCATTATGAATAGCTTCAATAGCGGCTTGCTGGATATTAATAGGCGTATCGAAATCTGGTTCACCTGATCCCATTGGTACAATTTGAACACCTTGGGACTTTAATTCACTGGCTTTTGCAGTGACCGCAAGGGTGGCTGAAGGCTTAACTTTTTGAACTCTTTTAGAAAGGAACTCTGACATAATTTTTTATTAAAAATAGATTAAAATTGAGAGTTTATGTTAATGAAAAAATGCAAGTAGTGGGCAAGAAATTTCAACTAGAATCTAAATTTTCTCCAAGTGGAGACCAGCCCAGTGCCATCAAGGCGTTGGTTGATGGTGTAAATGCGGGTGAAAAATTTCAGACCTTACTAGGAGTTACAGGCTCAGGTAAGACTTTTACCTTAGCAAACGTCATCAAACAGACCCAGCGCCCCAGTCTTATTATGGCGCCAAACAAGACTTTGGCTGCTCAACTGTACGCAGAAATGAAAGAATTTTTCCCAAATAATGCGGTGGAATATTTTGTTTCGTATTATGATTATTATCAGCCTGAAGCTTATGTACCTGCCTCTGATACATTTATTGAAAAAGACTCATCAATCAATGAGCAAATTGAGCAGATGCGTCTATCTGCTACCAAATCTCTTTTAGAGCGTGATGATGTAATCATTATTGCTAGTGTTTCAGCTATTTATGGTTTAGGCGACCCTGAAAGTTACATGTCGATGTTGCTACATTTAAGTGTCGGTGAGATTTCTAATCAAAGAGAAATATTATCTCGACTTACGCAAATGCAATACACACGTAATGATGTGACCTTACTTAGGGGAAGTTTTAGAGTTAAAGGTGAAGTGATTGACATCTTCCCAGCGGACTCTGAAGAGCGAGCATTACGTATTGAAATGTTTGACGAAGAAATTGAAAGGCTGTATTGGTTTGATCCCTTAACAGGTGAAAGGCTTAAATCATTACAACGTATTACTGTTTATCCTCAAACGCATTATGTAACGCCAAAATCTAAGATCTTAAATATGCTAGATGATATTAAGGTTGAGCTTAAGGATCGTCGTGGAGAGTTGCTATCTTTAAATAAGCTTGTGGAAGAGCAGCGCCTTACTCAGCGTGTGCATATGGATATTGAAATGATGCGCGAGTTAGGATATTGTAATGGCATTGAAAACTATTCACGTTATTTATCTTCTCGTAAGCCGAGCGATCCACCACCTACTTTGCTAGATTATTTGCCTGAAAACTCCTTAGTAATTTTGGATGAGTCACATGTTACTGTTAGCCAAATTGGCGGCATGTATAAAGGTGATAGAGCGCGTAAAACAACTTTAGTAGAGTTTGGGTTTCGCCTACCCTCTGCGCTGGATAATCGCCCATTAAAGTATAACGAATTTGAAGAGAGAATTCATCAGTGTATTTTAGTATCGGCTACCCCTGCACAATATGAGCTTGATGTTTCTACGACAATTGCAGAGCAGTTGGTTCGCCCGACTGGGCTATTAGATCCTGAAATTGAAGTGAGGCCAGTTGGCACTCAAGTGGATGATTTACTTAGCCAAATTAACAAGCGTGTTAAAGTGGGTGATCGAGTTTTAGTGACGACATTGACCAAAAAGATGTCTGAGCAGCTTAGTGAATATTTAAATGAGCATGGGGTTAAAGTTCGATATCTGCACTCTGATATTGATACGGTTGAGCGAGTAGAAATTATTCGAGATTTACGTCTTGGTGTATTTGATGTTTTAGTAGGTATTAATTTACTCAGAGAGGGGTTAGATATACCTGAGGTGTCTTTAGTGGCGATACTAGATGCAGATAAAGAAGGGTTTTTACGCTCTGAAAGATCGTTGATTCAAACCATGGGTAGAGCGGCTAGAAACGTTAATGGTAAGGCAATCTTATATGCTGATCGAATCACCAAGTCGATGAAAAAAGCCATGGATGAGACAAATAGAAGGCGTGAAAAACAGCAACAACATAATAAGGATAATAATATCACTCCTAGAGGCATTTTAAAGCCAATTATTAACATTTTAGAGACTGACCTAACCAGCATAGAATTGGATGAGGATACAGGTGAACAAATATTAGTTCAATTGTCACCCGTGCAACTTGCTAAAGAAATAAAGTCATTGGAAAAACAAATGTATAAACTGGCAAGTGACTTAGAGTTTGAGCGTGCTGCGGATGTTCGTAATCAAATAAAAAACTTAAAAGATTCTCAATTTAAAACAGCCTTATGAATACCGATTTAAACATTACTGAAATTTTCTATTCACTACAAGGTGAGGCTAGAGAAGTAGGCCTGCCTAGTATCTTTATTCGCCTAACAGGTTGCCCACTTCGCTGTACTTATTGCGATACTGAATATGCCTTTAAGGGTAATAATATAATTAGTATCGATGCAATCATGGCTGAAGTTGGCCAATACAATACTCAATATGTCTGTGTGACCGGCGGAGAACCGTTGGCACAAATTAATTGCCATGTTTTATTAGATACGTTGATTAAAAATAACTATAAAGTTTCATTAGAAACCAGTGGTAGTATTGACATCGAAGAGATCAATCCAGGCGTTTCTATTGTGATGGATATTAAGACACCTTGCTCAAATGAAGTGAATAAAAACTTATACAGTAATGTTGCAAAACTTAAAGAAAAAGATCAGCTGAAATTTGTCATTGGATCGCGCCATGATTTTGATTGGAGTGTTGATATTCTAAGTCAATACCCAACTCATGCTGGCGTTCTATTCTCTCCTGTGTTTGATCAAATAACACCAACTCAATTAGCTGATTGGATTCTTGAAGCTCAACTTAATGTGCGAATGCAAGTACAAATGCACAAAATACTTTGGGGTGATGAAAAAGGAAAATAAACGACTTACTGAATAGTAATTTTGTTTACCAAGGGTTTAGCTTTTTCTAGTTTTGGAATAGAGACAGCTAAGATTCCATTTTTAAATTCAGCGTTAATATTATCTGTATCTGCATCATTTGGCAATGAATAAGATTGCGAGAATTTACTCGATGAAGTGCGAGAACTATTAGCTGTTTTCTTAGATATTTGCACACGTCCACTGATATAAATCATGTTATTTCTAGTGGTGATATCTAAATTTTCTTTAGCCAATCCTTTCACTTTTATCTCAATCATGTAATGATTAGATTGATCATCAAAATATCGCTTAGTTTGCGTACTAATAGCATTTTGATTATGAACAGCACGCATTTTGTTATTAAATTGCTGAAACTGTTTATTAAAGTTTGACCAAGAGTTATTATGAAGGCCATGACTAGACGAATAGTTATGAAATGGCTGGTGAGCCATGACGCTACTTGATATAAGCAATGCTATTAGTAAAGTGTTTTTCATATCTATATTTCCTTAAATAATAAATAAATTCATAGTGGATTAATATAAATTAAAAAAATGCATTAGTCAATAGTTTGATTAAGCTAGCTTATCATCGGCTACATGATATTTTGGATCTTCTAGGATGTTAACTTCAACCAGGTTTCTGGCCGTTTTTAATAGTAATCGACATTCAGAACTCAGATGCTGAAGATGAAGCGTTTTTCCGATTTTTTTATAGCGAACTGCAAGCTTATCAATTGCTTGAATGGCCGAATGATCCATCACTTTTGAATTGTTAAAATCTATATAAACATCGTTTGCATCTTCAGCTGGAGTAAACAATGCTTGAAAACTATCTATAGAGCCAAAAAACAAAGATCCGTTAAGCTTATAACTTGTAGCGCCATCTTCATTTGTTGATTTATCAGCATGAATCTTGCTTGAGGATTCCCAAGCGAAAGTCAATGCTGACATAATAACACCAACAATAACAGCTAACGCTAGGTTATCGGTAAGTACAGTAATAATAGCAACTGACATGCCGGTAATAATATCCGGCATTGGCACTTTTCCGAATAGACGGAAAGTACACCATTCAAAGGTACCAATCACTACCATGAACATCACGCCAATCAGAACTGCAATTGGAATCATCTCAATATATTCAGATAAAAATAGAATAAACATAAGCAGCACAAGTGCAGCTACAATGCCTGAAAGTCTGCCTCGTCCACCAGATTTAATATTGATTAAACTTTGCCCAACCATGGCACAACCACCCATGCCACCAAATAAGCCTGTTACTGAATTAGCAACACCTTGAGCGATAGATTCTTTATTGGGCTGCCCAACAGTTCCAGTTAAATCGTCAATTAAGTTAAGCGTTAGTAAGCTTTCAATCAGTCCAACAAGAGCCATGACAATTGCATATGGAAAGACAATTTCAATCATTTCCCAGCTTAAACCACCAACATCTGGAATATGGAAAATAGGTAGACCACCTTTAATTGAAGCGATATCACCAACTGTTCTTGTGTCTAAGCCCATCCAAATAGCTGCAACACTTCCAATAATAATGGCTGCTAATGTAGAAGGCACGATTTTAGTAAATCTAGGCAAGAAATGAATAATCGCCATGGTGCCAGCAATAATGACAAGCATGATAACGAGTGGCGTGCCCGTAATCCAGTCGTCTCCAATTTTAAATTGTTTGATTTGTGCAATAAAAATAACCATAGCCAAGCCATTAACAAAGCCTAGGAAAACTGGATGAGGAACAAGGCGAATAAATTTACCCATTTTCAAGACGCCAAACGCGATTTGAATTAAGCCAGTCATAATAACGGCTGCGAATAAATACTCAACACCATGCTGTGCAACAAGTGTCCCAATAACAACAGCGATTGCACCAGTTGCACCAGAAATCATGCCAGGTCGTCCGCCAATAATAGAGGTAACTAGACCAATAGTAAAGGCAGCATACAAGCCAACTAGTGGACCGACCCCTGCTAATAGTGCAAAAGCGACCGCTTCAGGGACTAGAGCTAGGGCAACTGTTAAGCCTGATAAAAAATCATTCTTGGCATTAATAGGGGCGTATTTATTAATCAATGAAAACAACATGTTTTTCCTTGTAAGTAAATTGAAAGTTAATGGTGGTTATAAACTAGAGCTCGGCACAACAGGTGTTAAAGATTTAACATCAGAATTTTGTGCACGATGACGCATCACATGATCCATGATTGTTATTGCCAGCATAGCTTCAGCAATAGGGGTTGCACGAATTCCAACACAAGGATCATGGCGACCCTTGGTGATAACCTCAATTGGGTTACCTTCTTTATCGATACTTTCAATAGGCAAGCGTAAGCTTGAAGTTGGCTTAAGTGCGATAGATACTAGTAAATCTTGTCCCGAGCTAATACCACCAAGCACACCACCTGCATGGTTAGATTTAAATCCATCAATACTAATAGCATCACGATGCTCAGTGCCTTTTTGAGTAATGGATGCAAACCCTGCACCAATTTCAACAGCTTTAACTGCATTAATACTCATCATGCCATGGGCGACATCTGCTTCTAATCGATCAAAGATTGGCTCACCTAGTCCAACTGGCATATTTGTAGCTACTATGTTGATGCGAGCACCAATGGAATCACCAGATTTTCTTAATGCGTCCATGTAATTTTCTAGCTCTGTAATTTTGCTAGCATCAGGGCAAAAGAATGGATTATTATGTACTTCAGACCAATCAAGAGTTTCAGCTTCAATAGGACCAAGTTGCTTTAAGTAACCTTTAATCTCAATACCTAATGTTTCTTTTAGATATTTTTTAGCGATACCGCCACAGGCAACTCGCATTGCAGTTTCTCGAGCAGATGAGCGTCCGCCACCACGATAATCTCTAAAGCCATATTTTTGATCATAAGTGTAATCTGCATGACCTGGGCGAAAGGTATTGGCAATATTGCCATAATCTTTTGAGCGTTGATCGGTGCTTTGAATAATTAGTGCGATCGGCATGCCCGTAGTTTTACCTTCGAAAGTGCCTGATAATATTTTGACTAAGTCCTCCTCTCGGCGCTGTGTAGTGTGGCGAGAAGTACCAGGCTTTCTTAAATCAAGATCCCCTTGAAGATCAGCTTCACATAAGTTCATACTTGGTGGGCAACCATCAACAATGCCTACCAATGCCTCACCATGAGATTCACCCGCAGTGGTTATTGTAAATAATTTTCCAAAAGAGTTGCCTGACATGTAGATAACCTACGTTTTTAAAATAAATTTGATTATACCTAGCTAGAGGCTTATTTCATTTGTTTGTTATACAACTATGTTAGTAAAATTTTATAAAGCTTAATGCATAAATATCTACAAGATGTATAGATGAAGCTAGAATTGAGCGAGATAAGTTAATACCTTTCTTTAATTTTTTGATTGAAGGGCCATTAAATCTTTTAAAACTTCTTGTGCATGTTTTTTAGGGTTAACACCAGTATATTTTTTAACAATTATGCCAGCTGGATTAATAATAAAAGTATTTCTAATAGCAACTTTCCAAGTTAAAAAACTTCCTAAAGAATCGTAATTTTTAGATACTTCTCCATTAATATCTGATAACAATGAGAAAGGTAAAGTATATTTTTTAGAAAACTTTTTATGTGACTCTACGCTATCAATACTAATGCCATATATTACTGCGTTCTTAGCAATAATATGATCAGTTGCATCTCTAAAGCTGCAAGCCTCTGTTGTGCATCCAGGCGTATCATCCATAGGATAAAAATAAATAATAACCCAGTTGTTGAGATGCTGTTTAAGTGATTTAAGTTCGCCATTTTGATCTGGAAGTGAAAAATTTGGAGCATAGTCTCCAATTGATAATGCAGAGCTTGAAGAGCTTAATATAAACAACAACAAAGTAATAATTTTATTTTTCATGTTTTCTTATAAGGAATATTTATATAAATAATACGCTATTTTTGTAAATTCTTAAATCCATTGTACAATAAATTATCTTTTGTACAATAAATTTGTTATATAATCAAGTTGAAGTTTTTATAAAAAGGAGAGATGTTATGGAAATAGGTAAAGAGAATCTACTAGAAGAGTTGCAGTCAATTAAACATTGTCTTGATATGACAAATACTAATATTGAACATCCGCATACTCGTGAGCATATTATTTCTGTATTGGAAAAGCGTATTACAGATCTTGAGCAGGAAGTTGATAGAACCATTTCTGCAAAGGAATTGGGCGCAGATATGAATATGGATGTTGCTTAATCTAACAAGTATGTTCTAATGAAAGCTTTACTTTTTGGTGAAGCTTTTTTTGTTCAAAAGTTGTTTAACTTAAAAAAATACAATTTTTAAAACCCATAGCGACTCTAAAGAGATTATCAGAGCTTTTTCTTTAAGTTTAGAGTTTATTATTTAATTCTTTTTGAATTGTTAATTTCTTATTGTGTGCTTAATATTGAATATTTTGGTTGCCAATAGCATAAGCACCCCGCTAAATACTATTAGGGCTGTAACGTATAGCGCTTGATTATAGTTGCCTGATTGCTCCGTCAAGGTTACTGCGTATAGCGGCGCACTAACTTGTCCTATACCGTAAGCAGTAGTAAGTGCACCCATTAGCATGACTGGATTTTTGCCAGCAATTTTGCCACCTAAATGCATAAATAACGCTACTAATCCTACAAATGTTCCACCATATAAAATGCCCGATAATAAATTAAGATAAAGGTTGTTACTAAGAGTAGGAATCAAAATTCCGATAATTTGAATACTCATGGCAATAATAATAATATTTACGTTGCCATATTTGTGCGCCAAACGCATCCATATTATCGAAGAGGGGATTCCAGCCAAACCGACTAATAACCAAGTAAATCCAGCAAAAGATTCCAGCCCTGGCAAGGACTGAATAATAGTAGGTAAAAAGGTACCTTGGACTACCATGCCAACGCCTGCAGTAAAATAAGCCATAATTAGAATGATTACAAAACTAGAAAATAAATTTTTGTCTAGAGAGTGGTTGGCGTTATTGGTTTTTATTTTTTGATCAGTCGATAAAATATACCAAGAATAGGGTGCAACCATTGCAGCACTAAAAGCCAAAGCCAGCCAAGAAACTTGCCAAGTATCAATGGCTAAAACCAATCTAGCAATAATATCTGACACCGCTAATGCAATAGCAATGCCAGAAAAATAAACCCCCATCGCTTTGGTTTTATCTTCTAAATTAAGCTTTACCATAACAATCGCCGCACCAACTACTAATGTCATGGCAGCGCCAAAGCCCGCAATGATTCTACTTATTATTAGCAATATATCTTGAGTGGCAACACCCATCATGATGGTGGAAACAACACATAAGACCAGTCCCAGCCTAAAGTATTTGATCTTAGTATTGATGTCTTTGATAAAAACCGCAAATAAGGCGCCCAATAAATAACCAACGTAATTAGTGGAGGCCAAAACGCCAGAAAAAGTAAGCGACAGAGTTTTGTCATCTAGCATAGATGGGAGTAATGATGTGTAAGCAAATCGAGCTACACCTACACCAATAAACAGCCCTATAATGCCTGCTAACAAAATATTGAAGCTTTTATTTTTATCGAGTAAATTGATGTTGGGCACAGAAGTGTCTGGATATTGAAATTCAAATGTAAGTATACATTCAACCGTATAGTTTGAATCTCGCTTATCATGTTAATATATTGCACTTTATAAACATATTCAAATAATGATCAAATATACCCAGCTTGGAAGTAGCGATTTAATGGTGTCTAACATTTGCATGGGCACCATGACTTTCGGCGAGCAAAACTCACAACAAGAAGCACATCAACAACTTGACTACGCAATGGGTCAAGGGATAAACTTTATTGATACAGCTGAAATGTACCCAGTTCCCCCGCGAGCTGATACCGCTTATTCCACTGAAACCATTGTTGGTAATTGGGTTAAAAATAAGCCTCGTGATAAAATTATTTTAGCTACTAAAGCTGCTGGAAGTTCGCGAGGAATGCCTTGGGTTCGTGATGGTGAACATGCATTTAATAGTACAAACTTAAACAATGCCATAGAAGGATCTTTAAAACGCCTACAGACAGATTATATTGATCTGTATCAGCTGCATTGGCCAGAACGCAACACACCTATGTTTGGTCAATATTTATTTGATCCAATGCATGAGAGAGAATTTACAGATTTTGTTGAGACGTTAGAAGCATTATCTGGACTAGTCAAAGAAGGTAAGATTAGACATATTGGCTTGTCTAATGAATGGCCTTGGGGTTTAATGCAGTTTTTAAACGCCTCTGAACGAGAAGGTTTACCACGCGTGGTTAGTATGCAAAATGCTTATAACCTTATTAACCGCACTTATGACTCATCACTCAGAGAAATGGGCTATCGTGAAAACGTCCCATTATTGGCTTATTCGCCAATGGCATTTGGCCATCTTAGTGCTAAATATATTAGTGATTCTAAGGCGCAAGGGCGTGTTAATATTTTTGATGGTTTTGCACAGCGTTATGAAAAGCCCAGTGTTAGTCCAGCAATTAAAGCTTATGCTGCTTTAGCCCAAGAATTAAATATTACATCGGCAACACTCGCCATGGCATTTACCTATTCACGCTGGTTCTGTGCCAGTACCATTATTGGTGCTACCAATATGGATCAGCTTAAAGAAAATATTAACGCTGTCAATTTTGAATGGAATGAAGAGATTGAACAAGCCATTGAAGCCATTCATTTAAAGTTTTTCAATCCTGCACCTTAGTGATGCAATAAAATTCTTTACTCTAATAGCGGCACTTTATTTCATATTTTTTAAAGATTAAAATACTTTAAAAAATATTATTTATATTAAAGAAATATATACTAGAATATGAATTTTTTAAAGTAGACGTTTAACGGGTGCCATGATGACAGAAATAAATTCAAAATTAATTATTGGAAGTGAAGAATGGTGCGCCTTTCCTGAGCTTGGTATTCCTGCGATTAAGGCCAGGATCGACTCAGGTGCTAAAACATCATCGATACATGCTTTTAATATTCAACCATTTAGAAGGGATAAAAAATCTTGGGTTAGCTTTGAAATTCATCCAATTAAAAACAATCGTCGTGCAGTGATTAGATGTGAGAGGATTGTTATTGATAAAAGAGTTGTTAAAAGTTCTACTGGTATATCTGAAACACGTTTTGTGGTTAGTGCACCAATAAGAATTGGTGAAAATACATGGGATATAGAGCTTACATTGGCAAATCGAGATTCAATGGGATTTAGAATGTTATTGGGCCGAGAAGCAATGGCTAGTCGTATTATTGTTGACCCTTCACTAGCTTGTACACTTGGTGAAGTGACTGATGAAATGATTAAATCCTATTATGGGCAAAAAGAATCTGAAAAAACGGGTTTAAAAATTGGATTATTAGCTAGTAATGAAAAATTATATAGCAACCAAAGATTGTTAGAAGCTGGCAATGAACGTGGACACGAAATGATCTTTTTAAACATTAAGCAAAGCTATATGAAACTTGATGCGCTTGAACCAGAAGTGCATTATCGAGGTGGAAAATTACTAAATGATCTTGATGCTGTTATTACTAGAATTAGACCAAGTCTAACCTACTATGGTACAGCGTTAGCTCGTCAATTTGAAAGTATGGCTATATATACAACAAACTCATCTTCTGCTATTTCTCAATCTAGAGATAAGTTGTTTTCATTGCAGCTTATGCTTAAAGGAGGCATTAGTATTCCAACAACTGGATTTGCAAATTCACCTATAGATACAAATGACCTTATTGAGATGGTAGATGGCGCCCCATTAATTGTAAAACTTTTAGAGGGATCACAAGGAAGGGGTGTAGTTTTGGCAGAAACTAAGAAAGCTGCAGAAAGCGTTATTAATGCCTTTAAATCTTTAAAAGCTAACTTATTGGTACAGCAATTTATAAAAGAAGCTAATGGTAAAGATTTAAGGTGTTTTGTTATTGATGGTAAGGTTGTGGCTTCCATTGAAAGAACAGCTGCACCTGGTGAGTTTCGAGCAAACATACACCAAGGTGGAACGGCGTCTATCGTCAAAATAACTCGCGAAGAAAGGGTTTTAGCAATTAAGGCAGCTAAAATATTAGGCTTACAAGTTGCTGGCGTTGACATTATTAGATCTAAGTCAGGCCCTCTGTTACTTGAAGTTAACTCATCTCCAGGTCTTGAGGGTATAGAGTCAGCAACTGGAAAGGATATCGCAGGTATGATTATTTCTTCAATTGAAAAAAAATTAAAATGGAAGAGAGATTTGGCTGATACTAAAAATTAGGAAGATTTACCAGGGGCTAGGTATTTTTTTCAATTATTCTATTAGCTCATAGGTTTGGTTACACAAATAATTTTTCCTCTAAATTTAGTTTTTAAGTAAAAGTGTAGAAATTCAAGTAAGTATTAATACTGATATTCGTAATCAAATTTGGTGATAAAACTCTCAAGCTTTGCCTATCTCTTAGACATAAAATTAAAATATAAGAAAGATAACTCCAACTATAAAAACTAAATACAGGAATGCATTTAAAGGCGAGGGTTTTGTTAAAAATGAAAGTATATTCCTAGTTAATATTTTTCGAATAAGAATATAAAAAGCATAAGCTACTAATGTAACTACTGCAATTACTACAAACAACCGGGTTGACTTCTCAAGCTTATCTAAACCAAAGCTATGATATGCTTTGCCAAAGTTTTCTTCACCGGAGTACGCTTCGCGAACGTATGCTCCACTGAGATCTGCTCCACTAAAACTTGCTTCAACTAAGTTTACTTTTCCACTAAAGCTTACTTTACTAAAGTCTTCAGATTTAAGTGTAACACCTGCAAGATATGCTTGACTTAGGTTTGCTTCATTAAGGGTTGCTCCACTAAGATTTGCCCAAATAAAGTTTGCCTTATTAAGATCTGTTTCACTAAGGTCTGCCCCAACAAGGTATGCACTACCAAGATATGCCTCACTAAGATTAGCGCCACTGAGAATGGCTTTATAAAGGGCTGTTCGACTTAGATTTGCTCCATTAAGGTTGACCCTACTAAGGTTGGCACGAAGAAGGTTGGCCTCACTCAGATCTACCTCGCCAAGGTCTGCTTCAATAAAGTTGGCTCCAATAAGATTTGCTCCCTTCAGTTCTGCTCGACTTAGGTTTGCTCCTTTGAAGTTTGCTTTATAAAGGTATGCTTCAGTAAAATTTGCTTCGCGAAGATTTGCTCCACTAAGATCTACCCCATAAAGACTGGCCTCACGAAGATCAGCTCCACGTAGATTACAATTTTGACAAGAATTTGATTCCTTTAATTTCAAAATATTGTCATCTACTTCTCCGGCAGAAGAGATACCTACAAAGCCAATAGATAAAAATAAGATTAGGAATAGTTTTTTCATAATAGAGCTAACTTTAGAAATGCCGAAGTAATTGGTGCCCTCGAGTGGATTCGAACCACTGGCCTGTCGCTTAGGAGGCGACTGCTCTATCCAGCTGAGCTACGAAGGCAAGATGAGTATTATCTACGCTGCGTGATAATTATTCAAGTAAATATTTGATTTAGAATAGTCTCTGGATTGCTGTAATCAATTTGAATGACTTGATGAATGCCATTTTTTACTAGTACCAAAGAAGGGAAGCCATTTGCGCCAAGAGATTTTGATAGGACGATGTCTTGATCTAGTTGAAGTTGAGTGGCATTAGAATTTAAATCTCGGATAAATTGCTGCCTATCTAGTCCGATTGATGTAGCGAGTTTAATAAGTGTTAAAGGCTCAGAAGGATTTTGCGCTTGTAAATAGTAAGCTTTTTGAATGGTGTTAATAATGATTTTTTCAAACTTTTCAGCTTGATTTTTTGCGGCAATAACAGCTCTACAAGCTGGATAAGTGGAGCGTATGGGCGAGCATTTTTCCCAAAAATCATAATTAAATTGCGTACCAGGAATGGTTTTTTCGATTTTTTGCCAATTTTTTTGAATGTAATGACGCATTTCATCAGGCATAATTTCATGACTATCTGGTGCCAAACCCCCTAAAACATATTGAATGGATATCTGGTCTTTGAGCCGCAACTGCAATTGTTGCCAGGTTTTTTCAAAACCCCAGCACCAAGAGCACATTGGATCGTGAATATAATAAAGTGATGTCGAATTCATGCGATAAATTTCATTAAAAAAGCGTAGAATATATACTACCGTAATTAATTTAAATGGAGTCTTGAAATGAACAAACAACTATTACTTTCTTTGCCATTATTATTGAGCGCACAACTATCATTGGCCGGTAGTTATACAGATAGTGCAACTGTAACTTCTGTAGACAAAATATACAAAACTCATACGATTAGAGAGCCTTACCAAGATTGTTATATTAAGGAATCTTACCAGGGTGATGACGATGGTTCTGCAACGAACGAAATTGTGGGCGGGATATTTGGTGGATTAATTGGCAATCAGTTCGGGGGCGGCAGTGGCCAAGATGCAATGACGGTTGCTGGTGCTTTATTGGGCGCATCAATTGCCCATGATGATGAAATTGCAAAGGCAAAAACAGGTCGTGTGGTAAGTCGTGAAGTTTGTGAAACTAGATATCGTACGGAGTCTCAAGAACGCTTAAGTCATTACCGTGTTGAATACGAATATGATGATCGTACCTTTACGTATACAACTAAAAACAAACCTTACGGTAGCAGTATCAAGGTTAATGTTGAGGTTTCCCCACAGTAACACAGTGAAATCAGACAAAACTTTTGAGCAGATTTATCAACTTGCACAACAAGGTGAGGCGCAATATCAATATTCATTGGGATTGGCCTATGATTTAGGTCTGGGTGTCGATAAGGATTTATCTAAGGCATTTGAGTGGTACCAAAAATCTGCCAACCAAGAATATGCAAAAGCACAGTATAATTTAGGCATTTTTTATGCCTTAGCGAAGTCGGTCGATAAGGATATTGAGCAATCAAAACTCTGGATTAGAAAAGCCAATGAAAATGGCTATTCTGGTGGCAGTATTTTTTAAATAGGAATCACCATGAAAGACATTAAACTTGAAGATAGACTTATTTTTGCATTAGATGTTCCGGAGGTTAATCAAGCCAAAGATTTGGTTAATCAACTAGATGACAGTGTTAATTTTTATAAAATTGGCATGGAGATGTTAATGACAGGCCAGTATTTTCAATTGATGGATTGGTTGATCGCTAAAGATAAAAAAGTATTTGTTGATCTTAAGTTTTTTGATGTGCCAGAAACGGTCGGTAGAACGATCGCACGTTTAAGCCAAACGGGCGCTACTTTTGCTACCATTCATGGCAATCAAGGATTAATGGAAAAAGCAGCTGAAAATAAAGGCGATCTTAAAGTTTTAGCGGTAACAGCGCTTACCAGTCTTGATCGCGGAGATTTAGATGACTTAGGCTTTGATTGTGATGTGCAAGATTTGGTTATTTCTCGTGCTAAACGTGCGTTTGAAGCGGGCTGTGATGGTGTGGTTTCATCAGGTCTTGAAGTACCTTTTTTGCGTGAATATGTAGATAACAAGCTGATTGCTGTAACACCAGGTATTCGTCCGGTTGCTAATGATGATGACCAAAAGCGTGTGGTTGATGTAGCAACAGCTTTCAAATCAGGCTCTGACTATATTGTTGTCGGTCGCCCGATTAAAAATGCAGATGATCCATATGCTGCAGCGAGCAATATTCAGGAAACGATTAAAACTTGTTTTTAGTAATTTAAACACCTCTTTGTGAAGTGCTTTCTGCTTTTTAAGGGGTATAATTTCCAATTCGTTATCGACATCTGTTGATAGCAATTCTTTATAGTCGCGTAACTCAGTTGGTTAGAGTGCCAGCATGACATGCTGGAAGTCGTCAGTTCAAATCTGACCGTGACTACCATATTAAAATATTTTTTATTAAATTTAAATATCTAATAATTCTGCACCAGATTAGCTTACTTTAATAATTATTTTTCCCCTTGTTCGTCCTGTCTGACTCTGCAAATGCGCATCGGCAATTTGCTCTAATGGAAAGTGATGTTCAACAAATGGCAGGAGTTGATCTTTTTCAACTAACTTATTTAATTCCCGTAATATGCGACTACTAGACTCTATAAAAACAAATACAGCTTTAGCGTTGTATTGTTTTGCTAGCTCTTCGCTTGGTTGATCGACAATAGAAACCAGCATCCCACCTGCTTTTATCAGTGCCCAAGAGTTGCTTTGCACTTCTCCACCAATTGTATCGATAACTAAATCAACAGGCTCTATCTGTTCGAGTAATACTCCTTTAGTATAATCAACGGCTTGGTCGGCACCAAATTGAGTGAGTAACTCTTGATTAGCGGTTGAAGCAGTGGCAATAACAGTTGCACCTTTTGCTTTCGCTATTTGTATAGCTAAATGTCCAACGCCACCGACGCCTGCATGAATTAATACACGTTGTCCTGCTTGCAGCTGACCCACATCGACTAAACATTGCCAAGCCGTGATCCCCGCCAAGGGTAAAGCTGCTGCCTGTTCAAAACTTAATTTAGACGATTTAAAGGCAACTTCATCGGCTTTTACTGCAATATAATCGGCATATGCACCATCACGATTAATATCAGGACGACTAAAAACTTCATCACCAACTTTAAAATCGGTGACTTCAGATCCTACTTCACTCACAACACCAGACACATCGAAACCTAATGTTATGGGCATTTGATATGGAATAAAATCTTTTAAATATCCTTCTCTTATTTTCCAATCAACTGGATTAATTGAAGATGATTTAACTTTAATTAAAATATCGTCTGTATTAATCTTAGGCGTATCAATCTGATTCAGTTGTAGCGTTTCTATACCACCATACTGGTTAATTCTAATTGCTCTCATAATTTGACTAAATATCTTCCAACTGCTTTTGCTGCTAATATTTCTTTATAAGCTTGTTGAATTTCATTGAGGGATATTTCATTAACTAATTTTTCTAAGATGTTAATTTTAAAGTCGCTGGCAATTTTCTCCCAGGCTTGGGTTTTCTTAGCTAATGAAGCCTCAACTGAATCGATTCCAATTAGCCTTACACCTCTTAAAATAAAAGGAAAGACATTAGTATTAAATACAGGTGAAGCAGTCAATCCACAACAGGTGGCGACGCCGTCATACTTAATTTGCTTTAAAGCTTCAGCCAGTATGTTTCCACCAACCGTGTCTATCACGCCTGAAAATCTTTCCCTGCCCATTGGCCTTTTGTTTTCAACATCAAAATCCTGTCTTAATATTATTTCTTTAGCGCCAATGGTTTTTAAGTAATCTACTTGATCTTCTTTACCAGAAAGGGCTACAACATCAAATCCAAGTTTGGATAAAATTGCAACAGATATACTGCCAACACCGCCAGTAGCTCCTGTTACCAGTATTTCACCGCTTGTAATTCCATTATTTAATAGTTCATTAACACTTAAGGCTGCCGTCAGCCCAGCTGTTCCATAAATCATCAGCTCTCTTAAAGAAATATTATCTGGCTTTTTGATTACCCAGGTATCTGGGGCTTTTACATATTCACTGTGACCACCATTCGTATTCATACCAAGATCATAACCGGTGATTAAAACTTCATCGCCAATATTGAACAAATCTGATTTAGATTCTGAAACAACACCACTAACATCAATTCCAGTTACATGTGGGAAAACCTTTGTTACACCTGGATTGCCAGTGGAGCTTAGGGCATCTTTGTAATTTAACGAGGAGTATGAGGTTTTAATTAAGACTTCATGCTCTGCTAAAACTGGCATTTCAATCTCTTTAATACTCGCTGTAAATTTTTTCTCTTCAATTTTTTCCACTACAAAAGCTTTCATTACTTTTACTCTTTTATTAAAATATTTGATCATTGTAACTTAAACTGTATATCATTGTAAGAACCTACTTTTTTGTAAGGTACTAACCTTTTAGATACTATTGATACTTAAAGATAAAAAAATGAACAATAAAGCAAATACAAAGCTAGAAAAATGTCCAGTTGAAACGTCAATTGATATTTTGGCAGGAAAATGGAAAATTTTAATATTGTGGTATTTATTATCAGAAACAAGAAGATTTGGTGAATTGCAAAAATTAATGCCAAGAATTACGCAAAAAATGTTAATTCAAAAGCTGAGAGAGTTGGAGAGAGATGCGATAGTACATAGAGAGGTTTACCCAGTTGTTCCTCCAAAAGTTGAATATTCTCTTACAATTTATGGGCAAAGTTTAAAGCCATTACTAAAATCACTTTATTTATGGGGCGAGATACATAAAAACAAAGCATCTTAAATATTTATCGACTATTAATCATTCAATTTAATTTATGAAATTATTATCTTTATTTTTCTTGCTGTTTAGTGGCATCTTGTTTGCCGAATCTGATCTTTATGACCGAGCTAAGGCATACTATTATGGCAACGGTGTTGAGCAAAATTATAACAAAGCTTTTAAGGCTTTTTCACATGCAGATAAAGCGGGTGATTTAGCAGCAAAAACTGCTTTAGGTCTTATGTATATTGAAGGCAAAGGTACTGATCAAAATGACAAAAAAGGCATTGATTTAATAAAGAAATCGGCCATTCAGAATCATGCTAAAGCCCAGTATTATTTAGGCAGTATGTACTATCTAGGAATTGGTGTTAAGCGTGATTTAATAATTGCTCATCAATGGATTAAAAAATCAGCCAAACAAGGCTATTCAGATGCACAATACAATTTATCTCAGATGTATGAAAAGGGCAATGGTGTTAAGAAAAATTTACTTTTAGCTAATAAATGGCGGCTAGAAGCGGCACAATCTGGCAATAGTGATGAGCAGCATCGTCTTGGCGCGGCTTATGCCCATGATAAGGATTATGAGCAAGCTTATAAGTGGCTAAAAAAATCAGCTAATCAAGGTCATGCACTTGCTCAATATCAATTGGCAGTGTTCTATCAAAATGGCTACTATATTTTAAAAGATAATGAAGAGGCGCTAAATTGGTATCAAAAATCTTTTGCCAATGGTAATAAAGCTCCAGCTTACGCTCTTGCAAATTATTACGATTCAGGTAAATACATTAACCTTGATTATAGCAAGTCACACAAGCTTTATCAGCAATCAATCGAACAAGGAAATTTACAAGCTTATTTAGATATTGCTAGACACTATGAATTAGGCCAAGGTGTTGAGGTTGATTTAACTAAAGCTTATAGCTTTGTCATTGCAGCAGCGAGAAAAGGTAATCAGGCTGCTTGGCGAAAAGTGGCCGACTTATACTTGCAAGGTAGAGGTGTTGATTTATCAGTTGAAAAAGCTAAATATTGGCTTAAAAAACTATCAAATTCTGGAGATTTGCAGGCTACCAAAAAACTAAAAGAGTTATAAAAATGGAATAAATCGGCCAGTTTTTTCTTTATATGTTTGATAGTTGTCAAAACGCCTTGTGAGTAATTTTTCTTCAAGCCTAGATTTTAAAATTAAATTCACCAATAAAATCAACATTACACCTTGCGAAATGAAGTGAGAGTTTGTAAGCATTAGCGCTAGGCATAATAACAAAACACTAGTGTACATAGGATGTCTAATAAATCGATAAATACCACTTGTTCGAAGTTGATGTAACTTCTTTAAAGTGGGTGCTATGTTCAAATTATCTACCTTCATATTAAATACAGCAGTCATTCCAATTACCATAGATGTAATGAGTAAGCTTATTACCGTTATATCAACGAATTCATACCGAAAGTTAAGGATTAAATAAATAATACAGCTAAATTGAATAACAACATAAATCATAAGAAGTTGTGAGAGTTGTGAGAGTTATAATAGGAATATTATCTCAAATATTGTGGAACTAAATATGCAAATAACATACGATATTGTAATTATTGGTGCCGGCCCTGCTGGATTAGGCTTTGCGGCCTCTATGCTCGATACAAATGTAAATGTATTGATATTGGAAAGATCTGATTTGGAAGATATTTCATCGCCAAAAGTTGATGGTAGAGAAGTCGCATTGACACACCTTTCATTAAAAATATTAAAGAAACTGGGTGTTTGGGATTTGGTAGATAAAACAAAAGTTTCTCCATTGAGGGAGGCTAAAGTGTTTGATGGCGACTCACCTTCTTTATTAAATTTTAAAAGTGATAAGGCTAACATTGAAGCATTAGGGTATTTGGTGCCTAATCACAAAATAAGGCAAGCCTTGTATAACAGGGTTAAAGATGCCAAAAATATCACCATACAAACCAATACAGTGGCTGATGATGTTATTCAGCTTGAAAATAGTGCGCAAATTGTTTTAGTAGATGGTAAATGTATCGAGACAAAACTAGTGATTGCAGCGGATAGCCGTTTTTCTAGCATTCGTCGCAAAGTAGGTATTCCTACTTTAATGAAGGATTTCTCTAAAGTCATGATTATCACCAAAATGATGCATGAAAAATCTCATGAAAATATCGCACTAGAATGTTTTGATTATGGAAGAACACTGGCCTTATTGCCGATGATTGGCGATGCTTCATCAGTGGTATTAACTGTTAAAACTGATGAGTCTAAAAAGATACTAGAAATGAACGAGGCTGAATTTAACGAAATGATTACTTCGTCTTTTAAAGCAAGTCTAGGTGAGATGACTCAATCGGGGGAAAGACACTCTTATCCATTAGTGGCAACGCATGCGCAAACTTTTATCGCTCAACGCTTTGCACTGATTGGTGATGCCGCTGTGGGCATGCATCCTGTAACTGCTCATGGATATAATTTAGGCTTAAGAGGTCAGGATATATTAGCTACTTTGATTAAAGAAGCTTTAGAACATGGGCAAGATATTGGCTCTAGTTCGTTGTTAAAATTGTATGAAAAAAAACACATTAACTTAACTCGATTAATGTTTTTTGGCACTAATGGTATTGTTGCGTTATTTACTAATGATGCGCCTGTGATTAAGCAAGTTAGAAGGGCGGTGTTAAAGTTCGCTGAGAATTTTCCACCCATTAAATACCTCATCTCTAATCAGTTGACCGAAGCAAAGAGCAGTAAATTTACACCTTTTGAAAAAATTCTTAAAAAACTGCCTTTCTAATGACAATAGATTTAAACGCTCTAAGACGTGAATTTACTAGTAATGGTATATCACGCGAACAAATGAATGCAAGTCCTTTTGTTCAATTTGAACATTGGATGAAACAGGCGACCGAAGCAGATTTAACCCTTCCTAATGCAATGAGTATTGCCACAAGTTGTGCAGATGAGGTTAGTATTAGGACGGTTTTGTTAAAATCATTTGATGAACAAGGGTTTGTGTTTTTTACCAATTACAATTCTAAAAAATCTCAGCAAATTAAACAAAATCCAAATGCAGCTTTATTATTCCCCTGGTTAGATTTAGAAAGGCAGGTAAAGATCTCAGGTCGTGTAGAAAAAATCTCAACATTAGATTCTATTAAATACTTTTCATCACGCCCGAAAGACTCCCAGTTGGGGGCTTGGGCATCAAACCAATCTGGTTCATTATCATCAAGACAAGTTTTATTGACTCAATTTGAAGCCATGAAAAGCAAGTTTAAGAAAGGCGATATTCCCTTACCTGATTTTTGGGGTGGATATAGAGTTGTTCCTCACAGTATTGAATTTTGGCAAGGTAGAGAAAACCGATTACATGACCGGTTTGTTTATCTTAAGCAAGGCGAAGATTGGGTGGTTGAGAGACTAGCCCCTTAGGTTTTTAATTACTGGGTGTGTATCGGGTTTTATCTGGGTCCAAAACTCAAAACTACTGGCCGCTTGCTCTACTAACATTCCCAGTCCATCAGAAATGATTAAGGCATTGTTGTCCTTAGCCCAATCCATAAAAGGAGTTTGCTTGCCATACATTAAGTCATAGCAAATTGCATTGTCAGCACATCCTGAGTCAATCTCAGGCATATTTCCATCTAATGAAGCACTTGTTGCGTTAATAATCAGATCAATAGGCTCTGATTTAATCTTATCTAATCCAAAACCACTAACAGGGCCATACTTTGAAAATTCATTTGCCAATTTTTCTGCCTTACTAGCCGTTCTATTGGCAATCATAATCTGACTTGGTTGCTGCCCAAGTAAAGGCAGAATAATACCTTGAGTGGCGCCACCAGCTCCTAGAATAAGAATTTTTTTACCTTTAAGTGACAAGCCAAGATTTTGGGTTAAATCATTAACCAGGCCTAAGCCATCAGTATTTTCACCAATTAACTTATTTTCTTGAATCTTGATTGTATTAACGGCACCAGCCATTTTTGCATTTAAGGTAAGTTCAGTAACCAAGTTAAATGCATCTACTTTAAAAGGCACAGTAATATTAAAACCGTTAGCGCCTTTTTCTATAAATTGTCGGACTGAATAATTAAAACCATCAAGAGGCGCCAAAATTTTAGCATAGTTAACCTTTAATCCAGTTTGCTGGGCAAACTGGATATGGATAGCAGGAGACAGGCTATGTTTAATAGGATTGCCAAACACCGCTAATTCATACATCGATATTATTCCGGTTGTTTTGACTCTACCTGCTTAGTTTGAGGTTGCTGTTCTTTCGAAGAATTTACCTCTGAAGTTTTAGCAGGAGAACTTGGCTTTTTAATTGGTTGATCAGGTTTATTTACTGGCCCATTATTCGGATTTTTTTTTGGCGCATTACCTTGCTGCTTATTACCTTGCTGCTTATTACCTTGCTGCTTATTACCTTGTTGCTTAGGCTTACCTTGCTGCTTATTGCCTTGTTGTTTAGGCTTATTCTGTTGTTGATTTTGATTGTTGGATTTGTTTCTATTGCGATTTCTATTGCGATTTCTATTATTTGAATTAGTTTTGCGCTGATTATTGGTTTTTTTCTTTTTCCCAAATAAGGCTGCCTTGATCTTAGCAAATAGAGATAGTTTAGGCTTAATAGTTTCAGGTACACGAGTTTTTGGTCGATTCATGTTTACTGCTGGAATTTCAGACTCATCTGCCAATCCATTTTCTGCTAGTACATGCTGTGGTTTTGAGATCCCTTGATAGCTCTTATGTTGCGATTTCTTGTCACCTTTTTGTTTAGTAATGCTAAAGTTAGGGAATTGCATGTAAGGGTTGGGCAGTAGCGTAATCTTAACACCATGTTTTATTTCTAATCTTGTGACATCTTGGCGTTTTTCATTCAGGATATAAGTAATAACTTCAACACTTGATTGAATAGTGATTCTTGATGTTTGAGTACTAGCATTACAGCCATCTTCTAACTGTCTAAGGATCGAAAGAGCTAAGGTTGGAATTGTTGGCGTTGTACCACGACCATTACAGGCTGGACAAGATTTTTCAACAGATTCTGTTACAGAGCTCATTAAGCGCTGTCTGGACATTTCAAGCAAGCCAAATTTAGAAATATTACCAATTTGAATGCGTGCTCGATCTGATTGAGTGGCAACTTCCATTGCTTTTTCAATAGCTTGACGATGCTCTTCAGTAGTCATGTCGATAAAGTCAATGACGACTAACCCACCAATATCCCTAAGTTGCAACTGAAGGGCGATCTCTTTGGCTGCTTCTAAGTTAGTGTTGTAGGCAGTTTCTTCAATGTCAGAGCCTTTGGTTGCTCGAGCAGAGTTAATATCAACGGCAGTTAGAGCTTCAGTTGGATCAAAAACAATAGTCGCACCAGAGCGCAAAGCTACCTCACGATTAAAAACACTTTTAACTTGACTCTCTACACCCATATGGTTAAACAAAGAGTGTTCCGTCACATCAAAGAACTTGATACGATCTAAATACTGAGGAAGTACAAAGCTTACAAATTCTTTAGCATTTTGAAAGGCTTCTAATTCATCAATAATAACACTGTCAGTGTCTGCACGTAAGTGGTCACGTAGGGTACGAATGATAATATCACTTTCTTGATAAATTAAGAAAGGTGCTGGGCGTTTTTTTGCCACCGTATTAATAGACATCCAAAGATCAGACAGGTAGTCAACTTCCCACTGAAGTTCTTCTAAGCTCTTGCCACTGCCTGCAGTACGGATTATTAGGCCAGAATTTTTAGGCATTATAATTTTACCAATAATATCTTTTAGAGATTGTCTGTCAGATGAAGTGATCTGACGAGATATTCCATGGCTTTTAGGGTTGTTTGGCGTTAGAATCATATAAGCGCCAGCTAAGTTGATATAGGTGCTTAATGCAGCGCCTTTATTGCCGCGCTCTTCTTTTTCAACCTGAACAATAATCTCTTGACCTTCTTTTAGAACGTCTGAGATGGTTAGTTTGGCACCTTTTGGTGTAACACCATTTTGCAGGGATTCTGCAACTTCCTTGAAAGGCAGGAAGCCTTGTTTTTCATTGCCATAATCGACAAATGCAGCTTCTAATGATTGCTCTACTCGTGATATTTTTCCACGATAGATATTGCCTTTAGTCTTTTTATTAAGACTGGTCTCAATGTTAAGTCCAGTAAGTTTTTTGTTCTTGACAACACCTACTCTGATTTCTTCCTTGTGAGTAGCGTTGATTAAAATGTGATTCATGGTTAAGTCCTTTTAATGGTGGACTTAAGTGCGCACATAGGCAATCAATACTAATGTATTGATTTGATATTAAAGTGTGATTTGTGTTCATCATAATGATCAAAAAAACCTTTCTTTATAAGGGTTAAACCCTTTTCAGGTCTTTCTACTCTGTCGCAGAAAGCCGTGAAATATTCTCTTATGTGGCAACAATAAGCCCAAAATATTCTTTAACTTCTGTGGTTTTTTTCTTAGCACGGAAGTATTTTGTAAATTCTTTTAGCTGATAAAAAATATCAAGCTTCTTTATTATAACACAAATATCGCTCTTAAAGAATTGTAAGATTTTTTATTCAAAAATATTATTGGTTTAGATTTCGTCCACCATCGACAGCAATAATTTGACCGGTGATGTAGTTAGACTGAGTTAAAAATAATACAGTATCAGCGATATCATTTGCAGATCCTTGTTTTTTTAGAGCGATTTTATTTAGCATAGATTGCTTTTGAGACTGGTTGAGCTCCGCTTCATTTTCTGGCCATATGATAGAGCCAGGTGAAACTCCATTGACTCGAATATTAGGCGCTAATTCTTTGGCTAATGTTTTTGTCATCATGGCAATACCCGCTTTAGAAATATTATAAATGGTATGATTTCTGAGTGGTCTTTCTCCATGAATATCAATAATATTAACGATAGAGCCATTATTCTGAGCTAGTTTTCTACTAAAAGTGCTTGATAAAAAAAGCGGCCCCATTAAATTGGTATTCATAACTTTTTGATAATCAGACATTTTTAAATCATCTATTGGCGTTGGATAAAAAACTGATGCATTATTGATTAAAACATCTAATGACTCAACTGATTGACATAACTGTTCAATATCATCAATGTTAGAGAGTTCAGCCTGACTTGTTTTAGCTGATTCTGGTCGAATTGAATTAAGCTCATCGGCTAAATTTTGCGCACCCAGAGAAGAGGAATTGTAATGAATAATAATATTGAAACTTGCCTTATGTAATGTGCGACAAATTTGTTGACCAATACGGTGTGCACCGCCTGTGATTAATGCTGTTTTCATATAAAATATCGATGTAATGAAGCTTATCGAAGTAATTAAAAATACTATTATACAAAAACAAGCACCCATAGGTTTCGATAAATTTATGGAATTGGCATTGTATTATCCTCAATTAGGCTATTACCGTTCTGGATCGGAAAAATTTGGCGAAAAAGGAGATTTTGTCACTGCACCTGAAACATCAGACTTATTTGGTTTTTGTTTGGCAAGGCAATGTACTCAAGTTCTTAATGGTGACAATGATATTTTAGAGTTTGGTGCGGGTAGTGGTGTGCTTGCTGCTCAAATATTGTTTGAATTAGGTCGATTAGAGTGCCTACCAAGGTTTTATTATATTCTTGAATTGAGTAGTGAGCTAAAACACCGACAGCACCAGACTATTGCTAAAGCGTTGCCAGAATTGCTAGAACGAGTTATATGGCTAGATAAACTACCAGAAGGTTTTAATGGAGTGGTGATTGCTAATGAAGTATTAGATGCCATGCCTGCTAAGCGCTTTATGCAAAAAGAGGGTGAATTTCATGAACTTTGTGTTGACATTGAAAATGATCAGCTTAATTGGAAGCTGGATGATGCTGTTTTTCAAAAATCAACTATCAAGATGCCCAATGGAACAGATGAGGGTTATACGACTGAGGTAAATCTAAGAGCGATGGCTTGGATTGATTCGCTATATGAGGCACTCGATGAAGCTGTAGTCTTAATTGTTGATTATGGCATGCATCGAGATGAGTATTTTCATCCTCAAAGGCTTGATGGTACTCTTCGCTGCTATTATCAACATAAAGCCAGTGACAATCCTTTTGTGAATATTGGGGAGCAGGATATCACCACTTCGGTTAATTTTTCAGATATGGCTGATCAAGCAAATATCTCAGGTTTTAAAGTAGCTGGATATGCCACGCAAGCGTTATTTTTAATCGCACTGGGTATTGATGAGTATCTGCTTGAAGAACAAGATGAGAGTAAACGTATCAGTCTAGCTCAGCAGGTTAAGCAATTAGTTCTACCTAGTGCCATGGGTGAAAGTTTTAAAATTTTGGCTTTGAGTAAGTCGATACAAGTAAAATTAATTGGATTTAAAGAACAAGACTTAAGTCATAAGTTGTAAACTTGTTATTATTATGGATTTCATTCAAACAATAGTATTATCTCTCGTTCAGGGACTAAGTGAATTTTTGCCAATCTCTTCTTCTGCGCACTTAATTCTTGTACCTAAGTTAACTGATTGGCCAGATCAAGGACTGGCATTTGATGTGGTCGTTCATTTAGGTACGTTAAGTGCTATTGTCTTTTATTATCGAGCTATTATTCGCATCCTTATTCAAGATTTTTTTTATTCAGTGATTAAAATTCAGACCATGGGTCAATCAAAACTAGCTTGGGGTGTTTTACTTGGAACTATTCCAGTTGGCTTAGCAGGCTTAATATTTAAAGATTTTATTGAGCTTAATTTACGCTCGACCGAGGTTATTGCTTATTCAACGCTTGCGTTTGGTTTGTTATTAGGTTTCTCGAGTTGGATTAATACCCAAAATAAAAACCCTAGATCTGAATTAAATTGGCAGGATATTGGATTTATTGGCATCATGCAGGCTTTAGCATTGATTCCAGGCACGTCTAGATCAGGTATTACCATTACAGCAGGTTTACTGATTGGACTTTCTCGAAATATGTCAACTCAGTTTGCTTTTTTATTATCCGTTCCTGTTATTACCCTGTCAGCCTTATTAATGTTACTGGAGCTATCTCAACAGCCACAAATGGTTGATTGGCCTATGTTAGCCATTGGGTTTCTAGTAGCAGGGTTAAGTGCGTATTTTACAGTGGTGTTTTTTATTAAATTATTAGACACTATTGGTTTAATGCCCTTTGTTGTTTATCGAATTATTTTAGGAGTGTTATTATTAGCAATCTAACCCCACAGCCAATTTATAGAAAAGACTATAAGCCAAGTAACTATTTGATTCACACTACAGATCTTAGTTTTGATCTGCGTGAGCATGAAACCTTAGTGAACTCAAAGATTCATTTTTACAAAAATCCTAATGGCCAAATAGCCAAAAATAGTCTTTTTTTAAATGGCGAGGATCTTGAGTTAATCTCAATTACGATTAAAGGTGTTACGCCTAAGTATGAGTTAACACCAGAAGGGCTGCAGCTTCAAGATTTAAATGATGAATTTGTTCTAGAAATATGTAATCGAATTCACCCTGAAAGTAATACCAGTTTAAATGGGCTTTATCAGTCTAGCAAAAACTACTGTACTCAATGTGAAGCGCATGGCTTTAGACAAATAACTTTTTACCTAGATAGGCCTGATGTACTAAGTGTTTTTACAACGCACATTAAGGCGCAGAGCGATCGTTACCCTGTGCTACTTAGTAATGGTAATTTATTAAAAACATCTTCGGGTCAAGCAACTTGGCATGATCCAACTCCCAAGCCATGCTATCTTTTTGCCTTGGTGGCTGGAGACTTTGCTGTTTTAGAAGATAATTACACAACATTGTCTGGTCGAGTAGTGGCACTTAAAATTTATGTTAAAGAGCATAATATTGGCAAAACTAAATTTGCCATGGATTCACTTAAGCGCTCATTTGCCTGGGATGAGTCACGCTTTAATCTAGAGTACGACTTAGATATTTATATGATTGTTGCAGTTGATGATTTCAACATGGGCGCAATGGAGAATAAAGGTTTAAATATTTTTAATTCAACCTATGTTTTGGCAGAACCTAAGACGGCTACTGATAAAGATTTTATCAATGTTGAAGCGGTTATTGGACATGAGTACTTTCATAATTGGACTGGCAACAGGGTAACGTGTAAGGATTGGTTTCAGTTGAGTCTTAAGGAGGGGTTGACTGTTTTTAGAGATCAAGAGTTCACCTCTGACCTTCATTCACGCTCAATTAAACGTATTGAAGATGTTAATGCTTTACGTACTTTCCAGTTTGCTGAAGATGCAGGCCCTATGAGTCACCCTGTAAGGCCTGAAAGCTATATCGAAATGAATAATTTTTATACCTTGACAGTCTATGAAAAGGGCTCAGAAGTTATCCGCATGATTCATAGTTTTTTAGGTGAAGTAGGTTTTCAAAAAGGTATGAAGCTTTATTTTGAACGCCATGATGGTGATGCGGTAACAATTGATGATTTTGTAGCTAGTATGAGCGATGCTAATCAATTTGATTTTTCCCAATTTATGACTTGGTACTCTCAACCTGGAACACCTAGTATTAGCATTAAAACAAATTATGATGAGCAAAATGAACGCTTTCATGTTGAAGTTGAGCAAAATAATGAGTGCAACTATTTTCTTCCACTGAGCTACGCTTTGCTGGATAACCAGGGTAATGAGTTAAAAGAAGGCATGTTAACCATTAAAAACCAAAAAGAAGTTTTTGTTTTTGAAGGTATGAAATCACGTCCAACACCTTCTTGGTTGAGAGGATTTTCTGCACCAATTAATTTATTAACAGACGTAACATTTGAACAAAAAATATTTTTAGTTGGACATGATAGTGATGCTTACGTGGTTTGGGATAGTGCACAACAAATCTGGTTATCGTTAATCTTAATGCCCAATAAAGTTCATGAGAAGTTGTTCTTTAATGCAATAGAAAATCTCGCCCAAACTAGGCAAGATAAATCATTAGTTAGTGAGATCTTAACGCTACCTTCAGAACGATTTTTACATCAAAAAGTAGCCGTGATTGATGTGTTTGATATTTACCAAAAGCGCGAAGAAATGGCGAACAAGGTGTTAAATAGATTTAAACCTTTATTGTTAGAGCTTTATCATTCATCAAATAATAATAAAACTTACCAGTTAACACCTGAAGCAGTGGGAGAGAGATCTTTGAAGAACACATGCTTGTATTATCTGAGTAAAGATAAAGAGTCTGATTTGGCAAGCATCCAATTTAAGCAAGCAAACTGCATGACCGATCAAATTGCAGCTTTTAGTATATTAGTGTCTAGCGACAATATTTATAAAAAACAAGCGATATTGGATTTCTATCAAATGTTTAAGCAAGATGCTCAAGTGATGGATAAGTTTTTTGCGGTTCAGTCGGCCTCAATTACAAGCGACATAGAAAGTATTAAGTTGTTAATGGAGCATGAATTATTTTCTTTTAATACGCCAAATCGATTACGAAGTGTCGTGGGTAGTTTTGCGCAAAATTATGTTAATTTTCATCATCAAGCTGGCTATGAGTTTTTTACGGACATTATTTTAAAGTTAAATAAATCAAATCCACAAATAGGCGCTCGCCTGGTTTCAGTTTATAACCATTGGAAGCGCTTTACACCAGAATTAAAAAAACTACAAAAACAGCAGTTGGAGAAGATCATTCAAAGTGATGATTTATCAAATGATATTTTTGAAATCGTTCAGGCGGCACTAAAGTAATGTCCAAGCTAAACCGACTCATTGATCTGTTAATAGAGAAGAAGCTAACCATAGCGGTAGCTGAGTCTTGCACAGGCGGTGCGCTAAGCTCCTTGTTAACAAGCCAAAGCGGCTCATCTGTTTATTTTGACAGAGGATTTGTTACCTACAGTAATCAATCAAAGACAGATATGCTAGGCGTGCTTGAAAGTAATCTAGAAGCCTTTGGAGCAGTGAGTGAACAGACTGCTAAGCAGATGGTTAGTGGGGTTGTTAAGCAGTCAAAGGTAGATATTTCAGTTGCTATTACAGGTATTGCAGGCCCACATGGTGGTAGTCAAGAAAAACCAGTTGGCATGGTTTGCTTTGGTTTTTACATTTTAGGTAAATATTTTACAACTACGCAAAATTTTACGGGAGATAGACATCAAGTAGTTGATGCTAGTATCGACTTTGCATTAACAACATTAGTACATGAAATTTCAAACTAAATTTTCAGTCGCCCCAATGATGGATTGGACAGATCGACATTGTCGATATTTCCATCGTTTGATGTCCAAAAATGCACAGCTATGGACTGAAATGGTCACCGCTAAAGCTATTATCCATGGGGATAAAAATCGCCTACTTGATTATGATGCACAAGAGCATTCATTAGTCTTGCAACTGGGGGGTAGTGATCCTAAAGAGATGGCAACTGCTGCTAAGGTGGGCCAAGACTGGGGTTATGATGAAATTAATATTAACGTTGGCTGCCCTTCAGACAGAGTTCAATCAGGCAGTTTTGGTGCCTGTTTAATGCAAACACCAGACATTGTTGCCCAATGCATAGAAGCAATGGGTGATGCTGTTGATACACCACTTAGTGTTAAGTCACGGATTGGTGTGGATGATATGCAGAATTATGAAGAGCTAACAAACTTTATTGAAATTGTTAACAATGCAGGTTGCGATAACTTTGTTCTTCACGCGAGAAAAGCTTGGCTTCAAGGACTTAGTCCCAAAGAAAATAGAACTGTTCCCCCGCTAAATTATGATTGGGTATATCGAGTTAAAAAAGACTTTCCAAAATTAACTATTGGTATTAATGGTGGAATTACATCTTTAAATGAAGTTAATGAGCATTTGAATCAAGTTGATAACGCTATGCTAGGAAGAGCGGCTTATCATCAGCCTTATCTTTTGGCTAACGTTGATCAAGAAATCCATCAAAGCTCTCGATCAGTTATTTCCCGAGAGCAAGTGCTCTTAGAGTTTGTAGCGTATATGGAAAAACAGCAGGCTAATTCTGTGCCTATTAGATCTATGACTAGGCATATTTTGGGTTTGTATCATGCACAACCAAATGCTAAAAAATTTAAACGTTTACTGAGTGGAAAAATCGTTGAAATAGATCATTTATATCAATGGTTAGATCAAGGAGAGACATATGTCGGATCGTGATTTCTTTGCCAGTATTGACGTAGGTTCCAGCAAAATAGTAGCATTAATAGCGGATATCGAAGATAATAAATTTCATGTACTAGGTCATGCAATCGGACCCTCTTTAGGTGTTAAAAATGGAATTATTGTTGATGTTGATAGTGCCTCACAAGCAATTAAACAGGTGGTTGATAAAGTCAACAAAAAATGTAATCGAAAACCTAAGTTTGTTAACATTAATGTGTCTGATTCAAATCTAAGAACTAATAATCAAAATAGACCTATTAGCTTTAATGGCAATACAAAAGTTATTACTAAAAAAGATGTAGAGCAAGCTATTCAAAACTCTTCAGCAGGTATTATGTCTGCCAATAAAAAAGAGCTTGATCCTATTGTTAATAATTTTACAATTAATGATGAAGTAGAAATGCTACCAATTGGCATGGAGGCTGTTTTTCTTGGTGCTCAAGTGCATCTTACCTCGGTGTCTAATCAGGCGATTAATAATATTAGCCAGAGTCTTATTTCAAGTGATTTAGGCGTTGATAAAATCATCCTAGATTCTATTGCTAGTAGCTCAATTTGTATTACTCAAGAAGACAAAGATAGAGGTGTTTGTTTGTTGGATATAGGCGCAGGTGTGAGCAATATTTCAGTTTTCGCCAAAGGTGGTATTGTGTTTAGCCAAGTATTTAATGCAGGTGGTAATTCTGTTACTAATAATATTGCTCAATCATACAATACAACATTTGATGAAGCTGAGCGCTTAAAAATATCATTCGGAATGATTCAGCTTGATCCAATCACTAAGGATCAGCTGATTAAGTTTGAACAAATTGGGTCTGTCGAAGCGCGTTACTTATCGCTGCATGAGTTGATTTCGGTGATTGAGAAATCTTATAAAGAAATCTGTACATTGGTTAAAAGAAGCTTGAAGAGTGAAAAGCTAGATAGGACTATCAAAGAAGGGTTTGTGGTTATTGGTGGTGCGAGCAAGATAAAGTATTGTGAGAGTTTTTTGATAAAGGAGTTTCGTTCACGTAGCAAAATTGCTACCATCAACAGAGATTTAGTTAGCGGTAATGAAAATATTTTAACCAATACTGACTATTTTTCTGCACTCGGCTTACTAACCTGTAACATACCAGACTCTTATTTACAAGAGTCAGATCAAGTGCAAAAAGGCGGCTTGTTTGGTACAATGAAAGATATATTTAGTCTATAAAAAACAAATGATCAAACAAAGAACTATTAAAAAAGCAGTTAAGGCTCGAGGTATCGGTATTCATAGCGGCAGCGTTGTAAACATGACGCTTATTCCAGCGAAAATTGATCATGGTGTAGTATTTAGACGCATGGATGTGGGCGGAAAATTAGTACGTGCACATAATGCATTTGTGAATGAAGTTGTATTATCAACAGGTTTAGAAAATCAAGGCGTAAAGGTTTCCACTGTTGAGCATCTGATGAGTGCTTTTTCGGCGTTAGGAATTGACAATGTATTGGTGGAGCTTGACTCGTTTGAAGTGCCTATTATGGATGGCTCATCCGCACCTTTTGTGTTTTTGGTTCAATCTGCTGGTATTGAAGAGCAAGACGAACATAAGCATTTTTTTGTTATTCATGAGACAATCCGTGTGGAAAATGGAGATTCGTGGGCCCAAGTGTCTAAGCATGATGGTTTTAAAGTTTCATTAGAAATTGACTTTGATCATAAAAAAGTAAAAGAAAGTGGTCAACAACTGAGTATTGATTTCTCACAGCAGTCCTATTTAAAAGAAATTTCACGGGCAAGAACTTTTGGCTATATGAAAGACGTAGAAATGATGAAAAGACAAAATCTAGCCTTAGGAGCAAGTATGGATAATGCGATTGCACTGAGTGATGATGATGTTCTGAACGAAGATGGTATGCGTTATCAAAATGAATTTGTAAAGCATAAAATTTTAGATATTGTTGGTGATCTGTACTTACTTGGCTCTAATTTAATTGGACATTATGAAGGTTATAAGACTGGACACTTGCTAAATGACCAATTATTATCAGCTATTCTAGAGAGGCCAGACACGTGGTCAATTGAGACTTTCGAGGAAGAAAATTCACCAATTCAATTTTACTCAGAAGATTGGCAAAACTCCTTGTAATAGTAGGCATATCCTTATGTTTCATTTGGTATAATTACTGAGTTTTTTATACCTAGATTAGAATAATGAAATTAAATGGTGCGCAAATACTTGTAAATAGCCTTAAAAGTGAAGGTGTAAGTCATATTTTTGGCTATCCAGGTGGTGCTGTCTTGCATATTTATGATGCATTGGATGCTTGTGAGGATATTAAGCATATTTTGGTTCGCCATGAGCAAGGTGCTACACATGGTGCTGACGGCTATGCCCGTGCAAGCGGAAAATGTGGTGTTACACTAGTAACCAGCGGTCCTGGTATTACTAATGCAGTCACAGGCATAGCTACTGCCTATATGGATTCAATTCCAATGGTTATTATTTCTGGCCAAGTGCCTTCAGCTTTAATCGGTAACGATGCCTTCCAGGAAGTTGATGCAGTAGGTATTACTCGCTCATGTGTTAAACATAATTTCTTGATTAAAGATATTAATCAAGTTGCTAGCACAGTTAAAAAAGCATTTCACATTGCCACGACTGGTAGACCAGGCCCTGTATTAATCGATATTCCAAAAGATATTACTATTGAGACTATTGAAGAGCAGTCTTACCCAGAGACGGTTGAAATGCGCTCTTATCAAACAGCTGGTCGTGCAGCTGCTGCTCAAATTATTGCAGCAGCTGATCTCATTGCTCAAGCAAAAAGCCCAATTGTTTATGCAGGTGGTGGTTGCGTCATTGGTAATGCTGACAAAGAGCTTAGAGAATTTACACGCAATTTAGGCTTTCCAATTACTCAAACATTAATGGGTTTAGGTGCCTTTCCAGCATCAGATAAACAATCATTAGGCATGCTAGGTATGCATGGTACTTATGAGGCAAATATGGCTATGCATGGCTCTGACTGTGTTATCGCTGTTGGCTCAAGATTTGATGATCGAGTGACTGCTAATATTGATAAATTTTGTCCAACTGCTAAAATTATTCATATTGATATTGATCCAACCTCAATCTCTAAGAACGTGGCTGTGGATGCACCTATTGTTGGTGATGTTAAATCTGTATTAATAGATCTTATTGCAGCCATGAAAGATAGGTCAATTCAAAATATTGATTCATGGTGGAAACAAATTGATGAATGGCGTAGTGTTGATTCAATGGCTTACACAAATAAAGAGGGCGTTATTAAACCTCAGCGAGTTGTTGAAGCTTTGTATGAAGTTACTAAAGGCCAAGCTATTGTGACATCAGACGTAGGGCAGCATCAAATGTGGGCAGCGCAATATTACCCATTTGATGAGCCACGTCGTTGGATTAACTCAGGTGGTTTAGGCACTATGGGTTTTGGACTTCCAGCTGCTATGGGCGCTAAGCTTGCTTGCCCTGATTTAGATGTAGCCTGCGTAACGGGTGAAGGAAGCATTCAAATGATGACTCAAGAATTGTCAACTATGTTGCAATATGCAACACCTGTTAAAATTATTAATTTAAATAATGGTTATTTAGGAATGGTTAGGCAATGGCAAGAGTTTTTCTATGAAAAACGCTATTCTATGTCTTATATGGAAGCTTTACCAGATTTTGTTAAGTTGGCAGAGAGCTATGGTCATTCAGGTATTAAAGTTGAGAAAGAGTCTGATCTTATACCTGCTTTGGTTGAAGCGTTTAATCAAAAAGACAGAACAGTCTTCTTAGACATTATTACTGATCCTTCGGAAAATGTATTCCCAATGATTCCATCAGGTGCAGGACATAATGAAATGCTGCTAGCAGGTAGAGATGAAATGTCTTCTACTAATGATGCGGGATTAAACTTGGTATAAGTATGAGACATATAATTTCAATACAATTAGAAAACGAAGCGGGCGCTCTTTCAAGGGTAGCAGGCTTATTTTCTGCACGTGGTTTTAATATTGAATCACTAACTGTGGCTGCGACAAATGATTCAACACTTTCAAGAATGACTATTGTTAGTGTGGGAGATGATGGAATTATTGAGCAAATTGTCAAACAGCTTGATAAATTAATTGATGTAGTTAAGGTAGTAGATTTAACAGCTACTGAACACATTGAGCGCGAATTATTGTTGGCTAAGATTAGTATTGCGAGTGACACTCAAGCAGATGTTGAAGCTAAGCTTGATCAGTTTAATGCCAAGATTATTGATGCAGCTGAAGAAGCTTACATTGTTGAGTTGGCAGGAAAAAGTCAAAAAATTAAGGATTTTCTAAATGCGTTTAATGCAGAGCAAATCATAGAGGTTTCTAGAACAGGCGTTACAGGCGTTTGTCAGAAAATATAAAATTAAATAAATGGGCGTTAGTTAACGCTCTAAATACAGAGGAAAAGAAATGAATAGATATTACGATAAAGATGCAGACTTAAACATTATCAAATCAATGAAGGTTGCAATTGTGGGTTATGGTTCGCAAGGACATGCGCATGCAAACAATTTAAAAGATTCTGGTGTTGAAGTGGTTGTTGCTTTAAGAGCTGGCTCAGCTTCAGCTTCAAAAGCTAGCGCATCAGGCTTAAATGTTAAGTCTGTTGAAGATGCAACAGCATGGGCAGACTTAGTAATGATCTTAGCACCTGATGAATTCCAAGGCTCTATTTATGCAGAAAATATTGAGCCTAATTTAAAGCAAGGTGCAACAGTTGCCTTTGCTCATGGTTTTAATATCCATTTTGGTCAAATTTCACCACGTTCAGATTTAGACGTGATTATGATAGCACCAAAAGCTCCAGGGCATACAGTTCGTTCAGAATTTGTTAAAGGCGGTGGTATTCCTGATCTAATTGCCATTTCTCAAGATGCATCTGGTAATGCGAAAGCAACAGCGCTTTCTTATGCATCTGCTATTGGTGGCGGACGCACTGGAATCTTGGAAACTTCATTTAGAGAGGAAACAGAGACAGACTTATTTGGTGAGCAAGTGGTCTTATGTGGTGGTACAACTTCATTAGTACAAGCAGGTTTTGAAACGCTAGTAGAAGCAGGCTATGAGCCAGAAATGGCATACTTTGAGTGCCTACATGAATTAAAGCTAATTGTTGATCTGATGTATGAGGGTGGTATTGCTAACATGCGTTATTCAATTTCAAATACTGCTGAATATGGTGATGTAACTCGTGGTCCACGCATTATTACTAGTGAAACTAAAGCGGAAATGAAGAAAATCTTAACAGAAATTCAAGATGGGACATTCGCTAAAGAATTTGTAGCAAATGTAGGTGAACTTCCAGCTCGTCGCGATGTTCAACGTGAACATCAGATTGAGCAAGTGGGTGAATCGCTTCGCTCGATGATGCCATGGATTAACAAGAATAAAATTGTTGATCAAGCCAAGAACTAGATATACTTAATAAGCGCCCAACTTAGTTGGGCGTTTTTATTTCTAAGGCGTTATAATTAACTTATGAAGACAAATAAAGTAAAAAGAGGCGTCTACCTTCTGCCAAACATTCTAACTACTTTTGGCTTGTTCTCAGGATTCTTTGCAATTATCCTGGCAACTAAGGGTCAGTATGCAGAAGCGGCAATTGCCATTTTTGTTGCTATGTTGTGGGATGGTCTAGATGGTCGGGTAGCTCGACTAACCAATACCCAAAGTGAATTTGGTGAGCAGTATGACTCTATGGCTGATATGGTGTCGTTTGGAGTGGCTCCTGCCTTGCTCATGTATTTTTATTTGTTTGAAGGCTTAGGCAAGATTGGTTGGATTGGTGCTTTTGTTTATGTTGCTGCTGGTTCACTACGTCTAGCGCGCTTTAATACACAAATTGGCGTGCAAGACAAACGCTATTTTCAAGGATTACCTTCTCCAGCTGCTGCTGCACTTGTTGCTGGCCTTGTATGGACTAAGGAGATGATGGGGCCTAGTGCTTATGATGAGCAATATTTGGTTACTGGTGCGTGGATTATTTTAGTTTCTGCTGGTATCTTAATGGTGAGTAATGTTCGTTATTACAGTTTTAAAGAAATCAACTTTAAAGGTAGATCTTCTTTTAAATTACTGTTAATAGCAACTCTCATTATGATTGTTGTTTTGTTATGGCCTAGCGCTATTTTGTTTATCTTTTTCTTTGTATATGCGCTATCTGGATTGGTGTTTACCACCATTGAAGTTAGAAACAAACGCGCTTTAAAAAAACAAGCTAAGAAAAGTTTAAAATAATTTATAATTAGACTTATGGAATATTTAACTCATTTTTATTTTCAAGACTACTTCGTAGACTTACAACGATTACTGCCGTAGGGCAGATATTAACTCGTTCGGCTTTTAAAGCTAACTACCAAACAATTGAATTAGAAAAAAACACATATAAAGGAGACTTAAATGTCCGATAAATTAATTATTTTTGACACAACATTACGCGATGGAGAGCAATCACCAGGCGCTTCAATGACCAAAGACGAAAAGGTTCGTATTGCCAAAGTTTTGGAAAAAATGCGTGTTGATGTTATTGAAGCTGGCTTTGCTATTGCATCACCTGGTGATTTTGAAGCGGTTCAAGCTGTTGCTAATGTAGTAAAAGATTCCACTATTTGCTCTTTAGCCAGGGCTCTAGATAAAGATATTGATCGAGCAGGAGAGGCGCTAAAGGGTGCAAATTCAGCACGAATCCATACTTTTATTGCGACCAGCGATATTCATATGAAGATGAAACTTCAAATGACACCAGATCAAGTGGTTGAGCAAGCAGTAAGAGCAGTTAAAAGAGCTAAAAAATATACAGATGATGTTGAATTTTCACCTGAAGATGCAGGTCGTTCGAACGAAGATTTCTTATGCCGCGTGATTGAACAAGCTATTAATGCAGGGGCGACAACAATTAATATTCCAGATACAGTAGGTTATAACATACCTCATCAATTTGGTGCCACTATCAAGTCTCTTATTGAACGAATTCCTAATTCAGACAAGGCAGTGTTTTCAGCACATTGTCATAATGATTTAGGCTTGGCTGTGGCTAATTCTCTTTCTGCCGTTTTAAATGGTGCTAGACAGGTTGAGTGTACTATTAATGGCTTGGGAGAGCGCGCTGGTAACACGGCTTTAGAAGAGATAGTAATGGCTGTTCGCACTCGTCAAGATGAGTTTAATTGTGATACTAATATTGATGCAACCCATATTTTGTCTGCATCTCGCTTAGTTTCTTCTGTGACTGGATTTATTGTGCAACCTAATAAAGCTATTGTTGGTGCTAATGCATTTGCACATGAAGCAGGTATTCACCAGGACGGTGTTTTAAAGCATCGTGAAACCTATGAAATTATGCGTGCAGAAGATGTAGGTTGGAATGCTAATAAGCTAGTTATGGGTAAGCATTCTGGGCGTAACGCTTTTAAGGCAAGATTGGTTGAATTAGGTGTTGAGTTTGGCTCTGAAGAGAGCCTAAATGACGCTTTTAGACGTTTTAAAGAGTTAGCCGATAAGAAGCATGAGGTTTTTGATGAAGACCTACAAGCGCTAGTATCAGAGACTCAAGTAGTTCAAAGCGAGCATATTAAATTAGTCTCATTAAAAGTAACATGTGAAACAGGTGAGAAAAATCAAGCAACGGTTGTATTGTCAGTTGATGGTAATGAAAAAAGCATGACAGCAGAAACTTCAGGCTCTGTTGACGCGACCTTTGGTGCAATTAATAAATTACTTGATATGCAAGTTAATCTTCAATTGTACTCTGTATCAAATGTCACTCAAGGAACAGATTCATTGGGTGAAGTTAATGTGCGTTTGGAGCATAATGGTAAGATTATTAATGGTCAAGGTGCAGACACAGATATTGTTATTGCAAGCGCCAAAGCTTATCTTCATGCACTTAATAAAGTTTTGGCTGATACAGATAGGGCTCACCCTCAAATCTAGTGTCAACACTTAGAGCGCGTTATCTAAATGCATTGGATATTCCTGAGTATTTATATACTCCTAAAAGAGTAGATACTGCAAATACTCAGTTAATCCAAACCCGTTGTTTGGTGGTTGAGACCCAATGCTCTAAGTCTATTTGTGAGCCTGGAGAGGTGCAAGATTTTTTATATAAAATGCTTTCAGCAGTAGGGTTAGCAAAAAAATATGTTGTTTGTATTAAGTCTAAACCTGATGCAGTATTACAAGAAATTAGCAAATATAATGCCCAAACTATTTTATTATTAGATACTAAGGTTTCTTTAGTAAAAGATAAGGTTTTTTCTATGCAACATCCTAGTAATATTTTAAAAAACGAACAACTTAAGCGTGAAGCGTGGGAAGTTTTAAAGCAAGTTAAAGTATGTCTAAAATAGATTACAGTCTTGGTGGTTTTGAACGCCCAAAATTACAAACACCCAATGGTGAAAAAAAATTGCTCATGCATTCTTGTTGCGCACCATGTGCTGGTGAAATTATGGAAGCTTTAGCGGCTTCTGAAATTGAAACAACTATCTTTTTTTACAATCCTAATATTCATCCTAGAGAAGAGTATGAGCTGCGCAAAGAAGAAAACATTCGCTTTGCACAAAAATTAGGCATGCCTTTTGTTGATGCGGACTATGATAAAGATGTTTGGTTTGATCGAATTAAAGGCCAGGAAGATGAACCAGAACGAGGAGCGCGCTGCACAACGTGTTTTGATATGCGTTTTGAAGTGACTGCTCAATATGCAAAAGCACAGGGGTTTGATTTAATTTCTTCAACATTGGGTATTTCTCGCTGGAAAGACATGGGTCAAATTAATGGTTGTGGTGCTCGCGCAACAAATCCCTATGAGGGAATTTCATATTGGGATTTTAATTGGCGTAAACAGGGTGGCTCATCAAGAATGTTGGAGCTATCAAAGCGTGAAGAATTCTATCAGCAAGAGTATTGCGGATGTGTGTACTCTTTAAGAGATACTAATCGTTGGAGAGAATCTCGCGGTCGAGATAAGATTGAGCGCGGGGTAAATTTTTATCAAGAAGCCATGAAAAGTCTTGATAAATAAAGCCTAGTCTAATAAATATAGTAGTAAAGATTTCTGAGCATGTAAACGGTTTTCAGCCTCATCCCACACCAAGCTTTGCTCACCATCAATCACCTCAGCCGCTACTTCTTCTCCGCGGTGAGCAGGTAAACAATGCATAAAACTCGCATCAGCATCAGCATTTTTCATTAGATTTTGATCAACTTGAAATTCTTTAAAGGCAAGCTTACGTTTGTTTTGCTCTGCTTCTTGGCCCATGGAGGCCCATACGTCAGTAACGACTAAATCAGCTTTATTACAAGCTTTTTCAGCATCGTTAAACAACGAGATATGATCTGCATAATTATCGATAAATACTTGATTAGGTTCATAGCCTTTTGGCGTTGCAATATTAAGCTTAAATTTAAAGGCTTTGGCAGCTTGAATATAAGTATGGCACATATTATTACCATCACCAATCCAAGCGACAGTTTTACCTTGTATCGAGCCTTTATGCTCCTTATAAGTCATCATATCAGCCAATAGTTGGCATGGATGAGACTCGTCACTAAGTGCATTGATAATTGGCACAGAGCCATTCTTTGCAAAGGTATTAATATCTTCATGAGAAGAGACTCTCATCATAATAGCATCAACCATAGAACTAATCACAATAGCCGTATCTTTAATAGGTTCACCACGTCCAAGTTGAATATCTCGATCTGATAAAAATAAAGCATGACCACCTAATTGGGTCATGCCTGTTTCAAAAGATACGCGAGTTCGTGTTGAAGATTTATCAAAAATCATAGCTAGAGTTTTATTCTTTAGCATTTGATTAATCTCCCCAGCCTTATGTTGTTTCTTTAAGCCAATAGCAGTGTCAATAATGCCATTTAAATCTTGGGTTGATAGGTCGTCTAAATTAATAAAATGCTTCATTGTTATTCTCCAGAGCCTAAAGTTGGCCCACTATTTCGCAAATGATATCAATCATTTCATCCGCTTGCTCTTTGTTAATAATAAGCGGTGGCAATAATCGAATAGATTGGCCAGTAATATTTATTAATAGTTTTTTATCCAATGCTTGTTGTAATAGTTGAGTGCACGCTTTGTTTAGTTCAATGGCAATCATTAAACCTTTTGCGCGAATTTCAACTACGGTATCAATAGTTTTTAATTTTTTTGTAAAGCTAGAAACAATGTAATCACTCATGACATTAACATTGTTTAAGAGGTCATCTTGTTTAATAACTTCCAATACTGTTGAGGCTACACGACAGACTAGTGGATTACCACCAAAGGTTGAGCCATGAGTACCAGGTGTCAATAGTTTGGCAGCATTACCTTTGGCGATACAAGCGCCAATTGGAACCCCATTACCTAGGCCTTTAGCAAGTGTTAAGACATCAGGTGTTATCTGGTTATATTGATGTGCAAACATCTTGCCAGTTCGACCAATGCCAGTTTGAACTTCATCAAGTATTAGTAGCCAATTATTTTTTTGACAAATTTCTTGAACATGATTTAGATAATCAGCATCTGGCACTATTACACCACTCTCTCCTTGAATAGGTTCAAGCATTACAGCTACAATTTGAGGATTATTTTCGTGTTTTTGAATAGCCTCAACATCGTTAAAGTTCACATGAATAAACTCACTAACGAGTGGTGAAAAACCTGCCTGAACTTTTGCATTACCTGTTGCTGACAGCGTTGCCATGGTACGACCATGGAAACCTTGCTGGGCAGTTAAGATTATAGGTTCATTGATTTGGTTGGCATGTGCATGAAGCCTAGCTATCTTGATGGCTGCCTCATTCGCCTCAGCACCTGAATTACAAAAAAATACAGCATCCATATCAGCAAGCTTGCACAGTGTTTCTGCAAGTGTTTCTTGGTGCTGTATATGGTACCAATTACTGGTATGCAAGAGCTGCTGAGCTTGTGATTGAATAGCTTCAGAGATTTTTGGATGAGAATGCCCAAGTCCAGTGACTGCTACACCACAAAGGGCATCTAAATAAACTAGACCATTATTGTCTGTTAAATAGCAGCCATTACCTTTTGTAAAGGTAACTGGAAGTGGCGCATAATTTGACATTAAATAAGACATGATGATTTTTCCTTTAAAAGCAAAAAAGCCCCTAGCGGGGCTTTTGTACCAATCAGAAATTTAAATTACGACTGGTATTGTAGTGGTGGAGCCATTTCGTTATCAACTTCAGCTAAATCTTTCTTGTAGCTTTCGTAGAAAGATCCTGCTGGTGGATTAATCCATTCTTCATATGAAAAACCATTTACTGCTGTATGCTGCTTAAAGTTTTCCTGTAAAGCGATTTTTTTTGCAACTAATTCATTAGTCTGTTCATCCATTTTGATCTCCTAAATATTTAAATATGTAAAACATAATATTATATATGAAAAAGTGATTCTGTAAGCCTTTTTATTTACCTATAAAACTAATAAATATACCAATACCATTGGGAAAGTTGTGACACAATATGAGTGCATTTTATAACTAAATAAAGGAGTACACATGCAATTGAACATTTCTGGCCACCATCTTGATATAACTGATGCGATCAAGCAACATTCTGAAGAAAAGCTCGCTAAAATTAAACATCATTTTGATCATGTTATTAACATTAATATGATTTTAGGTGTTGAAAAAGACGTGCAAAAAGCAGAAGCAACTCTTCATGTTAGTGGGGCAGATATATTTGCAAAAGCAGAAAGCGACAACCTATACATTTCAATTGATCAGATGGTAAATAAGCTTGATGCCCAAATCGTAAAACACAAAGATAAATTAAATAATCATAGGAAAAACTAAAAAATTTGATACTCAAAGTGTAATGCTTTAGATTTAATAAATAAGGAATATAAGGTCAATGTCAGAAGTTGAAAAGACTTCTTTTGAAGAGTGCCTCCAAAGATTGATGATATCTTTGGAGGCTTCTTTGTATGAAGAAGCTACCTCCCAATTATCCGAATTACATTCAGCTGAAATTGCTCGTCTATTGGAAAGTGTTCCGCCAAAAGACAGGATTAAGCTTTGGTTAAATATTGACAGTGCAACTCAAGGCGATATTTTAAAAGACTTAAATGAAGATGTCTTATCTCAATTATTCAGTGAAATGAGTGTTGAAGGTATTGTTAAGGCTACTGAAGGTCTAGACATGGATGACTTGGCAGATATTGTGCCCGAGCTGCCCGAATCCGCATTACATAATTTGTTGCTAACGCTTGATCATAAGCATCGAAAAAATCTTAGACATGTTTTGTCTTATCCTGAAGATTCAGCTGGCGGACTTATGAATATCGATATGATCACTGTTCGTGATGATGTTAATGTTCGAACAGTCATTAGATATTTACGCCTTCTTAAAGAAATGCCAATTGACACAGATCAGATTTTTGTGGTGGATAGGGCGTACAAATACATTGGCTCTATTTATATCTCTACTTTGTTGACCAATGAGGCTGAACAAAGTATCAAACCTTTGATAAATACTGATCATAAGCCAGTTTTAGCAAGCTCATCTGATAGTGATGTTGCTAGTTTATTTGAACAACGAGATCTCATCTCTGCGCCTGTTGTTGATAGCCACAATCAGTTAATTGGTCGAATTACTATTGACGACGTGGTTGATGTTATTCGTGATGAAGCTGAGCACTCGGTTATGTCAATGGCTGGACTTGATGAAGAAGATGACGTCTTTGCACCGGTTATTAAAAGTACCAAAAGTCGTAGTATTTGGCTAGGCGTTAATCTGATTACTGTTTTTGTTGCGGTGTTTTTCATTGGACTGTTTGAAGCCACTTTGCAAGACAAAATTGCTCTAGCTATTTTGATGCCAGTGGTCGCTTCAATGGGTGGAATCGCTGGCACACAAACTCTTATTTTGGTTACTAGAGGTATTGCAACTGGCAGAGTAACTACGTCAAATCTTAAGGTTTTAATGAGTAAAGAAGTTGCTATTGGGTTTTTAAATGGCATACTTTGGTCATCAGTAATCGGCCTAGCTACTTACGTTTGGTTCGAAGATTTAATATTAAGCTTAGTTATCTCTATCGCCATTGTCGTTAATCTAATATTTGCTGCTTTTTCTGGTGCATTCTTACCATCTTTATTAATAAGATTTAAGATCGACCCAGCATTAGCAGGTGGTGTAATCTTAACGACTATTACAGATGTGATTGGTTTTGTCGCGTTCTTGGGTTTGGCTTCATTGGTTATTTAAAAAACCATTGAAGCTGTATAAATATGCCCTTTGTACTTAAAAAATATCAGGCAATTCAAGGTAAAAAAATTCAACAATTTTTACTTGATGAGGCTGGATTATCCTCTTCTATTTCTCAAAAACTTTTATCCAAAAAAAGAGTTTTTGACGATCAGAATAACCCTCTGGAAAATGGCCATATCCTAAATTGTGAGTATGTGCAAGTTGCAGTTTTTGAAGGTCATACCAGAGGGTTAAACCCTGTTTTTGAAACCCAAGATTTTGCTGTGTTTGACAAGCCTTCTGGCGTAATGGTTCATCCCACTAGAAAAACAACCGCTTATTGCCTATTAGATGAAATTAGGTATCATTTTGGTGAGCAAGCAGATTTAGCGCATAGAATTGACGCCGAAACTTCTGGATTAGTCCTTGTGGCTAAAAATAAACCAGCCAGTACACTCTTAAAAACTATGTTTGAAAAAAGAGAGTTCGCCAAAGAATATCTGGCCTTAGTTAAGGGTCATGTGAAAGAATTGATTACTATTGATAAGTTAATATCTAAAGCGAACAGCACGATTGATGTCAAAATGACGTGTGAAAAACCACAAGGCAAAGTCTCTGTTACGCATATACAGCCTTTAAAATTTAACAAAAATAATAACACCACTCTGGTTAAAGCAGTTCCAGTAACAGGTAGGCAACATCAAATTCGAGTACATCTTGATTCAATAAATCATAATATTTTAGGAGATCCGATTTACGGGGTAGATGAGTCCGTTGCTAATGATTATTTATGTAAAAATTTATCAATTGAGAAAAGAGTGGAGCTAACAGGCGCTAATCGTTTAATGCTTCATGCAAATCATTTATCGTTTACTTATAAAGAGGTTAAATACAGCATTACTTCAAAATTATCAAAAGAAATTTTTGGATAATTTTGAGAATTAGCCATAAAAACTCTAATTAATTCTTATAAATCGAGTTTTTGTAAGTTTTAATGCCTAAAAATAGACAAAAATATGATTTTTAGAGTGAAAAAAAGCTATTTTTAGTTAATTATTAAGCTAAATCAGCTAATTTTTCGTAGTAATGTAAAAATTTAAGAAATAATGATAATTAAAAGTCTTTAGTTGAAATATCGTTACTTTCTAGCCAAATTCTAAATTTTTCTTGAATTTCTTTCAAGGTTTTTTCGTCATCTGCCTCAAATCGCAATACCAAACAAGGCGTTGTATTGGAAGGGCGAACCAAGCCCCAGCCATTAGGGTAATCGACACGTACACCGTCAATAGTCGTAATTTTGGCGCCATCAAAACTTACGTGTTTAGACAATTTATCCATTGCACTAAACTGCTGACCTTGCTCATCAAAGTGAATGTTAATCTCTGGCGTGTTAACACTATCAGGCAAATTAGAAAAAACTTGTTCACAAGTTTGATCTGTTTTTGATAATATTTCTAATAATCTTGCACCGGTATAAAGTGCATCATCAAAACCGTACCAGCGTTCTTTAAAGAAAACATGTCCACTCATTTCACCACCTAGCGCAGCACCAGTTTCTTTAAGTTTGGCTTTAATGAAGCTGTGCCCTGTGCGAGACATGATAGGCTCACCACCATGTTCACTAATATCTTTTGGTAGTAGTGATGAGCACTTGACGTCAAAGACGATTTTGGCGCCTGGGTTGCGCTTAAGTATATCTCTTGAATATAAAATCATTTGCCTATCAGCCCAGATCACATTGCCTTTATTGTCAATGAGTCCAAGTCTATCACCATCACCATCAAAGGCAAAACCCATATCTGCACCCGTATCAATAACCTCTTTGATAATATCTTCTAGGTTATGAAGCTTGGAGGGATCTGGATGGTGATTAGGGAAATTACCATCAATCAAACAAAACAATTTATTTACCTTAACACCTAATTGTTCAAATAATTTTGGTGCGATATTGCCAGCAACGCCATTGCCACAATCTACTACAATATTAAGTGGTTTGCTAAGTTTAATATCGGACTTAATACGATCAATATAATCACTTTCAATGTCAACCTTGGTAGAGGTTCCGTGTCCTGAGGTGAAATCGGCATTTTTAATGCGTTGATATAATTCTTGAATGCGTTCACCTGAAAGCGCCTCTCCAGCAATCATAATTTTAAAGCCATTGTATTCTGGCGGATTGTGAGAGCCAGTAATCATTACTCCAGAGGTGGCAGCTTTTGTGTATGTTGCAAAATAGACTAATGGTGTAGGAACCATGCCAATATCGACCACGTGACAACCACTCTGTTTAAGTCCTGCTTTTAAAGATTCCATGAGACTTGGACCGCTTAATCGTCCATCTCGACCAACTACAACGCCTCTCTCGCCTTTTTCAATAGATTCACTACCAATGGCAAGGCCAATCAATTTAACGATTTCAGGAGTTAATTCTTGCTCAACAATGCCGCGAATATCGTAAGCCTTGAAGATTGATGGTGAGATGCTCATAAGGGGCTAAAATAGTGAAAGTTAAGTTGTCTATTTTAAGCGCAATGAAAGAAAAATTTGAAGTAATCGAAATTGAAAATACAACCATGGTGCTCAAGATTAATCGATCTGGTGGGTGTCATAGTTGCTCTGCTAGTGCTGGATGTGGTACAGGTATTCTCGCGAATGCTTTTGGTCATGCCACGACATTTAATAAGCCACTAGAGAAAGGTGTCGCTGTTGGAGATTTTGTCACCATGCAAATTTCTTCTTCAGAATTATTCTACAGAGCGTTTCAATTATATATGCTTCCATTGTTGGCGCTTTTTATGGGTGCCTTGATTGGTGCAGAGCTATTTCCTAAGAATGAATTATGGCAAATTGGTTTTGGATCTATTGGCTTTATTGGTGCATTGTTGTTTACAAAGTATTTTCTAAAGTAAATTTTTACTGACATATAAGTTTGGGATAATTAATCAATTTTTAAAAAATATCATATTATGAATAATCAAGACATAGATCCAATTGAAACCCTAGAATGGTTAGAAGCCTTTAGATCTGTTGCCCGTTTTGAGGGGCAAGATAGAGCTAAGTTCATCCTTAATCAACTGACAGACATGGCACACCATGACGGCATGGAATTGCCAACAGGTGTTAACACAGCGTATTTAAACAGTATTGCTAAAGATAAAGAAATTGCTACAGATATTAAAGTAGATGTTGAGGCAAGAATCTCAGCTATGGTTCGATGGAATGCAATGGTAATGGTAGTTAAAGCTAATCAATTACCGTATGAATTAGGCGGACATCTTGCCTCATTTGCATCCAGTGCAACCTTATATGAAGTAGGCTTTAACCATTTTTATCGTGGTCCTGATGCAGAACAAGGCGCAGATTTAATCTTTTTCCAAGGACATATTTCTCCAGGTATTTATTCGCGTGCTTTTTTAGAGGGGCGCATTACTGAAGACCAAATGTTGAAGTTCCGTCAAGAGACTGGTGAAGGTGGATTGAGTTCTTACCCACACCCATGGTTAATGCCAGATTTCTGGCAATTCCCTACGGTTTCTATGGGTCTTGGGCCGATTATGGCAATCTATCAAGCGCGTTTTATGAAGTATTTACATCATCGTGAAATCAAGCAAACAGATAAACGTACCGTTTGGGCTTATTTGGGCGATGGTGAAACAGATGAGCCAGAGTCATTAGGCGCTATTTCTATGGCTGGTCGTGAAAAATTAGACAATCTTATTTTTGTTGTTAACTGTAATCTTCAACGCCTTGATGGACCGGTGCGTGGTAATGGCAAGATTATTCAAGAATTAGAAGGCATGTTCCGTGGCGCAGGTTGGAATGTTATTAAAGTAGTTTGGGGTGGTAGATGGGATGAATTGCTTGCTAAAGATACTGACGGACTTCTTAGAAAACGCATGGAAGAAGTGGTTGACGGAGAATATCAAGCTTATAAAGCAAAAGATGGCGCTTATGTACGTAAGCACTTTTTTGGAAAATATCCTGAGTTGTTAGCTATGGTAGAGCATATGACTGACGATGAGATTTATGGTCTTGATCGCGGTGGCCATGATCCATATAAAGTGTTCCAGGCTTATCATGCTGCTAAGGCTTGTAGTGACAAACCAACCGTTATTTTAGCTAAAACAGTCAAAGGTTATGGTATGGGCGAAGCTGGTGAAGGTCAAAACACAACCCACTCACAGAAAAAATTAGGCCTTAAGCAGGTTGAACGTTTTGCTCAGCGTTTTCATGTACCAGTCACAGAAGATGATGTTAAAGAGCTTAACTTTTATAAGCCAGCAGAAGATAGTGAAGAGATGCTGTATATGAAAGCAAGACGCCAGAAATTAGGTGGTTCTTTACCAGTAAGGTCTTTTAATTTAGAAGATATTAAAGCGCCAGAATTAAGTGCCTTTGATGCATTATTAAAATCTAGTGGCGATCGAGAGATGTCAACTACAATGGCACTAAATCGTATCATGACTCTTTTAGTTCGTGACAAGCAACTAGGTCCTAAAATTGTACCAATTGTGCCAGATGAAGCGCGTACATTTGGCATGGAGGGTTTATTTAGACAGCTAGGTATTTATTCAGCTTCTGGGCAGTTGTATCAGCCAGAAGATTCTGACAAAGTTATGTGGTATAAGGAAGATAAAAAAGGCCAAGTGTTGCAAGAAGGTATTAATGAAGCGGGCGCAATCTCTGATTGGATCGCCGCTGCAACTTGTTATGCAACGCATGACGTTACGATGATTCCATTTTATATTTACTACTCTAAGTTTGGATTCCAGCGTGTCGGTGATTTGGCTTGGGCAGCAGGTGACATGCAAGCTAAGGGGTTCTTAATAGGTGGTACAGCAGGGCGTACAACACTAAATGGTGAAGGTTTGCAGCATCAAGATGGTGATTCTCACTTAGTGGCAAACACCATTCCAAACTGTGTTTCGTATGATCCTACTTATGCCTTCGAGCTTGCTGTTATTGTGCGTAGTGGCTTAGAAAGAATGTATGAAAAGAATGAAAATATTTTCTATTACATTACAACCATGAACGAGCTTTACACTCATCCTGAAATGCCAACAAACTCTGAACAAGGTATTATAAAAGGCATGTATGCACTTAAAACAGTGGGTACAGGGGATTTACAAGTTCAGCTAATGGGTTCTGGAACGATTTTGAGAGAAGTTGAAGCTGCTGCACAAATGTTGGCAGATGATTGGGGTGTGAAATCAGACGTTTGGTCAGTTACGAGCTTTAACGAACTCACTCGTGAAGCACAAGCCATTGATCGTGTTAATCGTTTTAGTACAGATACACCAAAAGTACCTTACATCACGCAATGTCTAGAAAATGCAAAAGGCCCAATTATTGTTGCAACTGATTACATGCGAAATTATGCTGAGCAAGTGCGTAAATATGTACCAAATCGCTATGAAGTTTTAGGCACAGATGGTTTTGGTCGTTCTGATTCCCGAGCAGCACTCAGAACCTTTTTTGAGGTAGATGCCAGTTATGTTGTGTTAGCATCTTTAAAGGCATTAGTTGATGAAGGTCAAATGAATGCTTCAGTTATTGCACAGGCAGTTGAAAAATACGGTATAAATATCAACAAGCCAAATCCAATGACGGTGTAATTAAAAAGGGCTAATTAAAAGAGGAGAGTAGGGGTGACACAAGAAGAATATTTAGAAGAGTTAAGATCTGGTGCAAGAATGAGGTTTGAAGATCTAATCAAGTTGATTGATGATGATTATGATTACACACCAGTAAGCTTTAGTAATGGTGAAACTGAAAATTCTGCTGATGAAAATCAAGGTAGTGCTAAATTGTTTTGTTTTGCCGCTATTCACCAATTATCCCAACTAGAAACGCTACATTGTTTTGGACAATATTATCAAGATGTCCTTAATACACCTGAAAGTAACTCTCATGCAAATATTCGAAACTTCATGACCTATGGTTGGGAGGGGTTGAAATTTGATTCACCCGTGTTAAGTCGCAAGTAAATTTTTATTTTATACCGCTTTTATAAGCGGTTTTTTTTAAAATTTTTTCGCCATATTCATAGATAGCAAGACCAAATAAAACCAGGCTAATGCCAATTATTTGGGCAATACTTAACTGCTCATTATTAAGTGATGAGCCTAGTAATAGCGCAAATATTGGTGTAATTAGAGGAACAATACCAACCACTCTAACACTGGCATTTTTAATTAAATAATAATAAGACATAAAACCAATAACGGAACCAAAAAAAGCTAAATATCCAATCGATAGTGCCGCTTTCAAGCTAGTTTCAGGAATTTCACCACCAAGTACAAGCCAACTAATAATAAACAGAGGTACGCTAACAATAAGTGCACCGGTTGTCGTTTCTAAAGCAGATATTTGTGAATTAATTTTTTTAAGTTTAACGGAAATAAATGCTTGAAAAGTCATTGCTAAAGTAACACTTATAAGACCGGTTAATAATGTTTCTGCAAAAACAAAGGAATGTTTAAAAATCATAAAAAGACCTGCAAGGCCTAATAAAAGACCGATCATTTTTCCCAATGAGAAAAAACTATCTTTAAGAAGTATTAGTGCAAATACGCCCGTAATAATGGGTGTTAGTCCAAAAACAACAGATATTAGCCCTGATGGAATACTAAGAGCTGAGTAATAAACCAGGCTCATGGTTATAAAAATACCCGCTCCGGCATAAAAGTAATTAGCCAGGGATTGTTTATCTAATGATAGTTTTTGTTGTTTGAAAAGTAATATCAGTATGCAAAATATCAAACCAAGAAGCATTCTACTGGCAACACTAAAACTAAAACTTGAGCCTATAGTTGACCACTGAATTGCTAACGGTGTGGTTGACCAAATAGCAACTACAGATATAAAGATGCCATAAACAGGCTTTATATATTTTTGTTTAAATTTCATACACCATGTTTAAATTAAATAGCTGCTGTGCTAATGTAGGAAGGCTTTTAGCACTTAGCGTTCTCTTGTTACAAAAATCAATTAAGCTTTTTACATCAGTTTCTCTGACATTGATTGGCAGACCATTTAGAAAGATTTGAATCTCTTTATCTGATAATAAATAAGCAATTTTGCATGCTGAATGTAGTTGATATATTTGACCAGGTTCGAATTCGATACCTTGCTGAGTATATTCAAATTGCTGCAAAATTTGAACATCTAAGGTATCAAGCTTGGTTACAAATTTAGCAAAATCAATGGCGCTAATTTCAGAAGTTTTATTAGCCATTTGTATAGCGGAATCTGGAATGAGTGCAGGGGTGTTAGTGTTGACCCATATTGGGTCTTGATAGTATTGATTGTGCGTATTATGAGTGTCAGAATGACCAAACATTTCCTGATTACTATAAGATCGATAGCCAAAAGAAAGCGTGATGCAGTCATCGCTCATGCTTTCGCCATGATGTGCTATTTTGGGCGGTACATATAAAACATCACCAGGCTCAGCGATAAGAATTTGCTCTGGCACGAACTTATCCATAATCCTTAGTGGCATACCTTCTAAGTAATTATCAAGTGTGCAAAACTGTGAGCTTAGTGCCCAGTGGCGCTGACCACTGCCTTGGAGTAGAAATACATCATAATAATCAAAATGAGGGCCGACACTCCCATCTTGAGCGGCGTAAGAGATCATGACATCATCAAAACGCCAACGTGGGATGAAATCAAAATGTTTAATCAAATCATGCACTTCATCAAGTTGACGATCAACTCCTTGAACTAGAAGCGTCCATTCTTTCTTTGGCAATGTTTCAAAAGTAGTTTCTGAAAATGGGCCTTGAGTTAGAGACCACTGCTGATTAATAGTAGATCCTGTAATGAGGCGTGATTCAAATTCCTCCTCTAGTGAGAGACCTGCTAACTCATCAGGTGAAATTGGAGAAATGAAATTTGGCAAAGCATGTTTAATAAGCAAAGGTTTTTTTTGCCAATAATCAGTTAAAAATTCTTGCTCAGATATTTTTCCAAAATGTATCAAGATGTTTTATTGTTAATCATAATGCTTGTAAATGGTTACATGTAATAACTAGGATTGTTAATTTTAAAAAATTAGATTATTTCAGCTTTATTAACGATCCAGACGTTTTAAGAAGTTATCACGAGACCCGGCATTGATCCAGCCAGTGGCAATCGTTTTGCTTAGTTCATTATTCACCCGTCCACGATGAATATGAGAGGGGGAGGCTGGAAAAATCAGAAGCTTTCCACGCTCTGCCAACTCATGATGCTTTTGCCAGTGAAATTCGGTACCAGCTTCTGTTACAGAGTCACAATATAGGATCCAGGCCAGTACTCGATGCTCTGGCTCAGTGACTTCGTCACTAATTGTCCAGTCGCAGTGCCACTGACGAAAACCCTCACCGGGAGCATAGCGCTGTAAGTTAAATATAGGCATTACAAATAATTCCTGGTCTGGACAAACCTGGCGAAAAAAAGGTCGTTCTTGTAAGTATCGCTCTAGTCCTGCTGACACGCCACGAACGATTAGATCTCCAAGTGCGAATGCCTCAGGGTCAGAGCGACTGATAGAAACGAGACTAATATCTGTTGAGACTTTAGCTGGCTCTGTGTCATTGCCACCTGCTCCAAAAACTACACCGGGACGCTGTAGATCTTTACGTCGATCAAAAAAGTCCATGATAGCGTCAGCAACAGCTTCGTAGCCAGAATTCTGGTAGTGTTCGATCAGTTGCATATTGAGACCAGCTGAGATTTTAAAAAGATGATTATACTTTGTTTTATATTATGCTGAATTTTACTAATAATCACTACCATCTCCATTCTTTGCCTAGATTAATTACTTATCATTTTATTATACTTCGCTTAAAGGCGTGAGTGTTAGACCCTTGGTTTTTCTAATAATATCACTTTAAATTAGCGGGTTAAAAAGAGATTAGGCTCATAAAAATCAAGGCAAAATAGAAAAAAATATGTTGATTGCTTGCATCTATAAATAAGCAGTATATTGGTGGTTTAATTTATAAATCTAGTCTTAGATTTTTTAGACCACTGTGTTTCATATTAACGATAAAAAACTTATGTCAAAAAAAATCAATAGCAATATCATCGCCTCTTTTAAAAGTCAGCTAGAAGATCATCCAATATATGATGCCGTTTCTACGATTGAAGATCTTCAATGCTTTATGGAGCATCATATTTATTCTGTTTGGGATTTTATGTCTCTTATAAAATATCTGCAATACACCATTGCACCTACTCAGTATCCATGGACTCCTAGAGGAGAGGGTGATGTTAGAAGGTTTATTAATGAATTGGTACTCGAAGAGGAGTCTGATGAAACTAATATTCCTGGTGAATACTCAAGCCATTTTGAGCTTTACCATAAAGCTATGGAGGAAATCGGTGCTGATACATCTGCCTCTAAAGCTTTTATTAAAACCGTTAGAGACAAAGGTGTTGATATAGCGCTTGAATCTCACGATATTCCAAAACCTTCTAAAATATTTACATCAACAACATTTCAATTTATACAAAGTGATAAGTCCCATCAAGTGGCGGCTGCTTTGGCATTAGGTAGAGAGCATATAATTCCTTGCATGTTTCGCTCAATTTTGGAAAAAATTGGCGTATCTGAGACTCAGGCGCCAATTTTTCATTATTATCTAAACAGGCATATTCATCTAGATGAAGATTTCCACGCACCACTTTCGTTAAGATTGCTTAATGGATTATGTGACAGCAATGAGGAGAAAGTGCAAGAGTCAATAGACGCTGCACAGGAAGCTGTAATAGCTAGAGTGGAATTTTGGGATGGTGTTTTAGAGGCAATAAAAACACCAAGTGACAAAACAGCATGATAAAGATTTTCTTTATCTAAAAATTCTTATTCTATAAATATCTAAGAATTATTGATGATAGTTTGGCGCTTCTTTAGTGATGCTCACATCATGAACATGTGATTCAACCATGCCTGCTGAAGTTACTTGTACAAAGGTAGAGTTAGTTCGCATTTTTTCAAGTGTTTCACAACCTGTATAACCCATAGAAGATCTAACACCACCAATCATTTGATGGATGATAGGGCGAATAGAGCCTTTAAATGCAACGCGTCCTTCAATACCTTCAGGAACTAGTTTATCTGCTTTAGAGTCTGATTGGAAGTAACGATCAGATGAGCCGTGTGCTTGATTCATGGCGCCAATAGAGCCCATACCGCGGTAAGATTTGTAAGCACGACCTTGGTAAAGTTCAATTTCACCTGGAGATTCTTCAGTACCTGCAAGCATTGAGCCAAGCATAACGCTATAAGCACCAGCAGCAAAAGCCTTGGCGATATCACCCGAGTAACGAATACCGCCATCAGCAATCAAAGGAATACCTGTGCCTTTAAGTGCGTCTGCAACATCAGAAATAGCTGTTATTTGTGGAACGCCAACACCCGATACAATTCTGGTTGTACAAATACTACCTGGGCCAATACCAACTTTAACACAGTCTGCGCCTGCTTTTACAAGATCAAGTGCAGCGGCACCCGTGGCAATATTACCCGCAATGATGTTTAAATTTGGGTGTTTGATCTTGGTTTTTTTAACGCGATCAAGTACACCTTGAGAATGGCCATGAGCCGTATCGATAACAATAACATCAACACCAGCTTCCACCAATGCATCGATACGAGAACCTGTGCCTGAAGCCACACCAACTGCAGCGCCAACACGTAATTGTTCTTGTTCATCTTTACAAGCATTTGGATGATCGGTTGAATTTTGAATGTCACGAACCGTGATCATACCTTGAAGATCAAAAGTATTGTTAGTGATAACAACGCGCTCAATACGATGTTGTTGCAGTAGTGCGCGAACTTCAGACATGTCCGTGCCTTCCGTAACTGTAACCAACTTGTCCTGAGGCGTCATTAAGTTGGCAACCGTTTCATTAAGGTTGGTTTCAAAACGAACATCACGACCTGTAATCATGCCGACAATCGTGTTGCCTTTAACAACAGGAAGGGCGGAGATTTTGTGTTTCTTTTGCTTGTCTAATACATCTCTAATACTCGCTTCAGCATTAATTGTAATTGGCTCACGAATAATGCCAGATTCAAAACGCTTGACCTTGCGAACCTCATTGGCTTGTTCTTCACTAGACATGTTCTTATGAATAATGCCAATACCACCTTCTTGAGCCATGGTGATAGCTAACTTTGCCTCGGTAACCGTATCCATTGCCGCTGATAAAATTGGCGTATTTAAGGTGATATTTTTAGTGAGCTTTGTTGACATGCTAACCTCTTTAGGCATAGTAGTCGAGTGTGCTGGTACTAACAATACATCGTCAAATGTTAGTGCGGTTTTTAATAAGTTCATTTAATATCTCCTGCGGTTGGCAAAGTTTGGAAAAATAAAGCCAATTAAGATTCCAAAAAATAAAACAAAGCTACCCACAATAAACCAGTTTCTAGAGCTGGAATCTTGCGTAGCAGTGTTGTTGTTTGTAAGTAATTGAATTTCAGATTTTAGCTGTAGATTTTTAGTAATCAGCTTTTCATTAGAATGTTCTAGCTTTAAGGCATCTTTATAGACTTCTTCAATATGCTCTTTTTCAGCTATAGATTTACTGGTTTTAATTGATAGCTTAGTATTTTCCACTTTTAATGATTGCACTTCAGACTCAAGCTCAGTTTTACTTTTAGAAAGCTTAATCAAGAGTAACTTATTAGCGTTATAAGTTTGTCTAAGTTTTTCTAATTGAGCTCTTGCAGGTGGATTATTAGACAAGTAGCGAGAGATAATCCAACCAGTTGACCCTTCAAATTTGACTTGAGTCCAACCATCTTCAGTCGCCTGAAGAATTGACATTTTAGATCCAGATGGAAGTGAACGCACAATGTTGTCACCAAAAACTTTCTCAGAGCGCATTGGGATATCCACCTGATCCGTAATATAAATAAATGACTGTGCACCCACTAGTGAACTTAGTAGTAATAAGGTGACGCTCAGATATTTAATTCTCATATTATAATTTTGATATTTTATCTAATTGTTCGTTTAAATCGCCAATAGCAACAAGTGTGGCGTTAAGTCTTTCACGTTCAACATCTACAATGGCTTTTGGCGCTCCAGAAACAAATTTTTCATTGTTTAATTTACCTTCAAACTGCACCTTTTGCTTTTCTAATTTTTCAATTTCTTTACTGAGTCGAATAATCTCTTGGTCTTTATCGATTAATCCGGCCAATGGGATTAAAATTTTCATTTCTCCTACTAATGCCGTTGCCGATTCTGGCGCCTCTTCATTAGTGTTAAGTTTATCAATACTTTGCATCTTAGCAAGAGCATTTAAGATATTTGCATTATTTTGTAAATATAGCTCATCAGATTGACTGAAATTTTGTACAAAACAAGGTAGTGGCTTAGAAGGTGGAATATTCATTTCACCACGAATTTTACGAATACCTAGAATGAAAGTTTGCAGCCATTTAATTTCTGCTTCAGAGTCTTTAGAGTTTAATGATTGATCAACTTCTGGATATGACTGCGTCATAAGACTGATACTGTCGCCACCTGAAATGGTATCGCACTGCTCAAAGATTTCTTCGGTAATAAATGGAATGATTGGGTGTAGTAAGGTAACCATTTCATCTAACACTTTGATCAAAGTTGCTTGTGTGCCAGCTTTAGTTTTATCATCTTGTAATAGTGGCTTAGATAACTCTAAATACCAATCACAATAATCATGCCAAACAAATTCATACAATTCTTGGCTCATTAAGTCAAGTCGATAACTATCTAGGTGTTTTTTAACATTAGCCTTGGTATCTTGCAAGCGAGATAAAATCCATTTATCGGCAGTTGAAAGTTGTGCTGATGGATTAATAGTTTCCCCTTCAAGATTCATTAAAACAAAACGAGAAGCATTCCAAAGCTTATTACAAAAGTTACGATATCCTTCAACTCGCTTTAAATCAAACTTAATATCACGGCCAAATGAAGCTAGTGCAGCAAATGTAAATCTAAGGGCATCGGTACCAAAAGCAGGAATTCCATCAGCAAATTCTTGCTGAGTTTGCTTCTTAATTTGTTTAGCCATCTTTGGCTGCATCATACCTTGGGTTCTTTTTGTTAGTAAATCTTCTAAAGAGATACCATCAATAAGATCAATTGGATCAAGCACGTTACCTTTAGATTTGGACATCTTTTGCCCTTGTCCATCTCGAATAAGACCAGTAATGTAAATATCTTTAAAAGGCACTTCGTCTGTAAATTTAAGCCCAAACATAATCATTCTGGCTACCCAGAAGAAGATAATGTCAAAGCCAGTGACTAATACATTGGTGGGATAAAATCTAGCAAGATCTGGTGTTTTTTCTGGCCATCCTAGCGTTGAAAAAGGCCAAAGTGCAGAAGAGAACCAAGTATCTAGTACATCGTTGTCCTGGGTAAGATTAACACCTTCTCCAGCTTGGGTTTGAGCCTCTTCTTCAGAGTTGGCAACAAAAATGTTACCGTCAGCATCATACCAAGCAGGGATGCGATGACCCCACCAAATTTGCCTAGAGATACACCAGTCTTGAATGTTATCCATCCAATTAAAATAGGTTTTATTCCAGTTTTCTGGAATGAAGCGAATGTCTCCGTTTTTAACCGCGTCAATAGCAGGTTTTGCTAATGGGGCTACCTTAACAAACCATTGGTCTGTCATATAAGGCTCAATCACTGCATTAGTTCTATCACCACGAGGTACCATAAGTTTATGTGGCTCGATTTTTTCCAATAAACCTTGCTCATCTAAATCTTTAATAATTTGCTTGCGTGCATCAAATCTATCCATGCCAATGTATGGCGTATCAACAGCATCGTTAATTTTGGCATCATCTGTTAGGATGTTGATAATTTCAAGATTATGGCGCTGACCCATTTCATAGTCATTAAAGTCATGAGCAGGGGTGATCTTTACACAACCCGTACCAAACTCCATGTCTACATAATCATCAGCAATAATACTAATTTTTCTATCAGTTAATGGCAGATCAATAGTCTGACCAATCAGATGTTTATAACGAGAGTCTTCTGGATGAACTGCTACAGCACTATCACCTAGCATGGTTTCCGGGCGAGTTGTTGCCACCACCATTGTTTCATCAGAGTTGGTAAGAGGGTAGCGCATATGCCATAAAGAGCCCTGCTCTTCAACACTAATAACTTCAAGATCAGAGACGGCAGTATGCAAAACAGGATCCCAATTTACCAGGCGCTTGCCTCGATAAATCAAACCTTCTTGATGCAGTTGTACAAATACCTTTTTAACAGCGTCAGATAGGCCTTCGTCCATGGTGAAACGTTCTTTTTCCCAATCAACTGATGAGCCGAGTCTGCGCATTTGAGAGGTAATAGTGTCACCAGACTGTTCTTTCCAGTCCCAGATTTTTTCAATAAATTTTTCACGACCTACATCGTGACGAGTAATATCTTTAGCAGCTAGTTGGCGTTCAACCACCATTTGTGTTGCAATGCCTGCATGATCTGTGCCAGGCTGCCAAAGGGTTTGCTCACCTTTGCCTCGATGGTATCGGGTGAGTACATCCATGATGGTGTGTTGAAAAGCGTGCCCCATGTGCAATGAGCCAGTAACATTTGGCGGCGGTAACATGATTGAATAGGCATTCTCACTGGTAGAATTTGCATCAGACGAGAATAGATTTTTATCTTCCCAAAGAGCTCGATATTTCGCTTCAATTTGTTCAGGGTTGTAGGTTTTTTCCATTAATTTATAAAGATGGATTAAACTTTGCAATTATACTATAAAGGGATTAATAAATTGGATAATAAAACTTGGTTGGTGTATTTATTAAAGTGTGCTAATAACTCGTTATATTGCGGAATTACCAACGATTTATCTAGGCGTTTACGCCAGCATAATGGCGATATTAAGGGTGGGGCGAAATACACTCGAGCCAACGCACCTTGTCGGCTGGTTTATCAAGAGGTAATGAAGGATAGGTCTGAGGCATCAAAACGCGAGTATGAAATCAAACAAATGGACAGAAGTGTCAAATTAGCACTGATCAAGTCAAAATGAGCATATATCAAAAAATCTCTTGTGAAGATCATAGTATTTTTGAGCTGGTTATTATGCGCGCTCAATCGATGATGGTTGTTATTGAAGGTAAATTAGTTAGAATCAAGCCGATTGATCTTGTTACTCAAAAAGGTGCTGAATTCTTAATATTTGTTGATGAATATGGTCAAAAGCAGCGGTTTCGAGCTGATTTAATCAATATTCAAAAATAAAAAAACATGCTGTATATAAATAAATTTATTATTTAATTACTTTTTTTTGCAATAAAAAATAATTAAATTTTTGAAAGCTGCCATTAGGATGAGGGTGTGATTCAGTAGTAGTTTTGATAAGTTTAAAACTTTGACCTAATAATTGTGTAATTTTCTTTTCATCATATTGCATAACCTTTAATTCAGAGCACTCTGTAGGCCCATCTAGAGAGAAGGTTGCTAGTAAGAAATAACCATCTTTTTGAAGATAATCATAAAGTTTTTGAATGTAAATCTGTTGATCATCTGGATTAGTTAGAAAATGAAAAACAGCTCGATCATGCCAAAGTTTAAATCGCTTTTTTGAAGAAAATTCCAAGATATCTTGATTATAAAAACTCACTTGGTCTTTTTCAGACTCCAATCTTTTTTGGATGGCCTCTATGGCATTTTTAGAAATCTCTAGCAATGATAGCTTACTATAACCTTCACTAAGTAAATTATCTGCCAATCTTGAAACGCCACACCCTATATCAATAATATCATCATCTTGCTGAGTGTATTTTAAAATCCAATCCAGTGAGATAGTTGAGCGATCTTGATGCCAACTAACCTGGTCGTGTTTTTTAGTGGTATAAACTTTGTCCCAGTGGGAGAAGCTGTCTGTCATTGATTTGGCGATTATAATAATGAGTCTTTGGATTATAAACGAGTTATTATGAGAATTTTGCACACAATGCTTAGAGTTGGCGATCTAGATAAATCAATTGGATTCTATACGCATGTTTTAGGCATGAGTTTGTTACGTCAAAAAGAATATTCCAAGGGAGAGTTTACATTGGCTTTTTTAGGTTACGGACCTGAATCTGTTCATCCTGCTCTTGAGCTAACATACAATTGGGGTAAGCATGATTATGAAATTGGTACTGGATTTGGCCATATTGCCATTAATGTTGATGATGTTTACGAAGCGGTAGCTAAAGCCAAAGAGCAGGGCGCAAAGGTTATTAGAGAAGCGGGGCCGATGAATGCAGGTGATACGATTGTAGGTTTTTTACAAGACCCAGACGGCTACGAAATCGAGCTACTATCTAAAAAATTCTAACAGGTATTAGATGAAATAAATTTAGTCGTAGTTTTTTCGACCAGATAAAGCATGGGCGATGGTATTAATATCCGCATATTCCAGCTCTCCACCAATAGGAATACCGTGAGCAATGCGTGTAATTTGCACATCAAATTGTTTAGCCATGTTGCTAATATAATGCGCGGTTACCTCGCCTTCAACGGTTGCATTGGTCGCTAAGATAATTTCCTCCACTTTTTGATCTTGTAATTTTTGTTCAAGTTCATTTAGGCCAAGCTCACTAGCACCAATACCGTCAATAGGGGAAAGATAGCCACTTAGTACAAAATACTTTCCCTTGTAAACGCCACTTTGTTCAATAGCATGGATATCAGCTGGAGTTTCCACCACGCAAAGCTGAGTATCATCACGCACTGTATTGGCACAGATATTACACAGAGTTTTTTCACTTAAAGTTCTGCAAGAATGACAATGCTGAACATGTTCCATTGCATCAACCAAAGCTTTAGCAAGCTCAAAGCCACCATCTCGATTGCGCTCTAATAGGTGGTAAACAAAACGCTGTGCAGTTTTACTTCCAACGCCTGGTAAGGCGCAAAAAGCTTTATTGAGGGATTCAATCATAAGTTAAGAATAAACCTTTAAAACGGCAAATTCATGCCACCAGGTAGATTCATTCCACCGGTTGCACCTTTCATTTTTGCCTCAGATGCACTAGAGATTTGTTGGGCGGCATCGTTCATTGCGGTCAGAATTAAATCCTCGAGCATATCTTTATCATCCATCACCATTTCATCAATTTTAATATTTGTAGCCGTATGTTCGCCATTTATCGTGATTTGAACTGCGCCGCCGGCTGCTTGCCCAGTTGCACTTAAGGTTTTAATTTCATCTTGTGCTTTTTGCATATTGTCCTGCATTTGCTGGGCTTTTTTCATCATTCCAGCCATTCCACCTTTAAACATAAGTAACTCCTTTGATTAGTGTTTGGTTATCTCTTTAATTGAATTAATGTCAACTTTTGCGTTAAACGCTTGCTCTAATTTTTGCACTATTTCGTTATTTAAAAACTCTTGCTGAATATTAGTTAAATATTGATTATGAGCTTGTGTTTCTTTTTGTGCAAGGGTTTGTTCTGTGAGCTTATTCAAGTCAATCGCTAAAGTTAGGCTTGGGTATTGAGCTTGAAGACTTGTAAGTATGTTTTTTTGTACGTGTTCGCTGAGTAGATTAGCAAACTGTTCGTCAAGTGCAAGTGTTAGTGTATTGTTGGCAAAAGAAGTAAACAAGGTGTTTTTAACTAACATTTTTGCACCACCAGAAAGATTAAGCGATTGACTAAGAGTCTCCCATTCTTGCTGATTGCTAATTTCGGAAATTTCACTAGAAGCTTTGGATTTTGAAGACTTTTCTTTGGTTATCGGAGTTACTAACGCTTCAGTGATGTTATTATCAGATTGGCGTTTAGGCTCGATTTTTAGAGTTTTTTTTTCTATAGGATTTTGGTTATCAATATCACTATGGAAAGCAATCATTCTTAAAAGAGTCATTTCAAAGCCAATTTGTTCGCTTGGTGCCAGAGGCATATTTTGTCCGCCATCAATGGCCATTTGATAAAAAATCTGTAAATCTTGATTAGAGATATGAGCAGCTAGCTCCTGAATGTCATCACTTACTCCGTCATTAATAATTTGGGCTAATGAGATTTGATGAAATAAAGAACTTAGATCTTTTAAAGCATTAGTTAGATTTTCACCACGATGAGCTAAATCTCTAATAAATTTAATCACCGCTTTTGCATCTTGATTAAACAAATGTTTGGCTAATGTAAGGATATCATCATGATGAACCAAGCCAAGCATTGCTTTAATGTCTTTGCTAGTTACTGTGCCATTTCCATATGAAATCGATTGATCAAGTAAGCTAAGTGCATCACGCATTGAGCCATTACCAAAATCAGCAATTTGATTAAGCGCAGCTTCTTCGAAACTCAAACCCTCAGTATTCATGATAAATTTTAGTTGACCTAAGATCTCATCATGGGTTAGTTGTTGTAGGGTAAATTGCAAGCAACGAGATAAAACAGTGACTGGAAGCTTTTGCGGGTCTGTTGTTGCTAGTAAGAATTTAACATGTTCTGGCGGCTCCTCAAGCGTTTTAAGTAGGGCGTTAAAACTACTTTTAGAGAGCATGTGAACCTCGTCGATCAAGTAAATCTTGTATCGATTTTTAGTTGGCATATATTGCGCATTTTCTAACAATTCGCGCATGTTATCGACACCAGTATGCGAAGCTGCATCCAGCTCGATTAAATCAACTGATTGACCTTTGTCAATTTCGATACAAGTTGCACATTGGCCACAAGGCGAAGAACTAACACCTACTTCACAATTGATGGATTTGGCAAAGATGCGTGCAATGGTAGTTTTTCCGACACCACGAGTACCAGTAAATAAAAAACCGTGGTGTAAGTTATTAGCATCTAGCGCGTTGACTAGGGTTTTTTTAGCATGAGTTTGCCCAACTAATTCGCCAAACGTATGCGGGCGGTATTTGCGGGCTAGGACTTGATAATGCTCACTCATGCTTAAAAGGATAATTTAAAAGTGGCAGCACCAAGAATAACATCCAACACCTGAAAAAATTATTACCGTTGCTTCCTTCCGGACCTGGCGGAGTTCATAACCATTCATTGTCGGCGCACCCTTAGTGCTACCAAAATTTATTTTACGCGAAATAAATGACTAGGTTTTTGATAAAAAGAGTGACGCCGTTATTTAATTTGAAAAGCGCTTTTATGAAAGAAACTTAACAACAATTTATCCAGTATGTTTTTGTTTTAAAATTAATCAAATTTTGATTATTTCACAAGCATGCAGCAATCTTTTAGAAGCGTTAAAAACATATGAGTATCGAAACTTGGGTTAGTCTAATCGTTGCATCCTTTTTTATCAGTCTTTCCCCAGGCCCTGGCGCTATTACAACCATTAATCAGAGTATTCGCTATGGCTTTAAAAAATCACTTTATACGATTATAGGTTTACAGATTGGCTATGGTGTGCAAATTGTATTTGTGTCAATCGGCATAGGGCTTTTCATTACTTCCAATGAGTTTTTATTTGCAGCGATTAAATGGGTAGGTGTTGTATATCTTGTAGTACTTGGACTTCAACAGTGGTTAGCTAAGCCTGAATATGTTGATTTGGCTTACAACCAAACGGGTGAAAAATTTACTGCTTATAAGCATTTTTTAAAAGCAAGCTTTATTAACTTGTTAAATCTTAAAGCGACCGTGTTTTTAATTATATTCATTCCTCTATTTATTCAGCCAGAGTTAGATCAATCCAGCCAAATCAGCATCATAGTTGTCACTTTACTGGTGGTTGATATATTTATTATGCTCGGTTATGCCACTTTATCAAACTATATTAGAAAGTGGGTTGATAACGATAAAGTTAAGTATTTAAATAGATTTACCGGAGCCGTGCTGATATTGGTTGGATTGTCTATTGGCTATCAGCTTTAGTAAGTCAAATTCATTTTTAAAATTTCCAAAATAATGCAAATGACTTAACAGCTGGCTAAATTCTACTATTTTTGTGATTTTGATCCTCTTTAAAAGACATTAAAAGCGGTTTTTTAGCTTAAATAGGACTAAAAACAACTTGTTCTATGAATTTTTTAAATACAAAAAGCGAGTTATTGAGATATTGATAAAAAATTTGGCAAATTTTCAAAACGCCGGATTTTTCTTAATTCTAGCGAAAATTAGCCTGCTCTAAGCGCTCTGGCGTTCCAATATCTTGCCAATGGCCATCATAATGCTCTGCACTGAGTTTATTGTTAGCAATAGCGTCCTTAAGCAATGGATAAAGCGCTAGCTGACCTGGAGTAGATGTATATGGTTTGAAAAAATTAGGATGATAGATGCCAACGCCAGAGAATGTCAGATCGTTAGATTGATTGATTGACACCTGGTGATCATCTGTTAGAGAAAAATCACCAGTTGTATTATGCTCAGGATTGTCTACTAATATCAAATGAGCAAGTGAATCAACTGGAAGGGCAAGTTTGGATAAATCATAATCACATAACACATCAGAATTAATAACAACAAACGGCTCTTTTCCTAATAGTGGCAATGCTTTGATAATGCCACCAGCAGTATCAAGTGCACCAGAAAATTCATCACTATAAGTAACCTTGACACCAAGCCTTGATCCATTACCAATATAAGCCTTAATTTGCCACCCCAAATAAGCAACATTTACAATAATATTGCTTATTTTAGCTTTTTTAAGTGCCATAATTGAGTGCTCGATTAACGTTAAGCCTCTAACTTTCAAAAGGGGCTTAGGGGTGGTTTTAGTGAGTGGCATCATGCGCTCACCTCTGCCTGCGGCTAAAATCATGGCTTTCATTGGTCTACCTTTGTTAAGTTGATAATGTCTTTTAAGTAAATAAAATTTGGATATTTGTCAGCTATCTGTAGGACATATTTTTCAATTAATGGAATGTCTTTTAAATATTGATGCTTGCCATCACGTATTGAGAGACGTTTGAAAATTCCTAAAATTTTCAAATGGCGCTGTAAGCCCATTAAGTCAAATTGCTTTTCAAATTCATTAAAGCTAATGGCGATTTTTGCCTGAGTATGATAGTCAGTCAGCAAAGTATGTAATTCACTAGTTTCAAGTTCATAATAAGCATCTTTTAATAAAGAAACTAGATCATAACTATTGGAGCCGACAACTGCATCTTGAAAATCAATAACTGAAAGTTTATTGTTAGTTATCATTAAATTTCTGCAATGATAGTCTCGATGAACAAAAACTTGCGGAGAATTGAGAGAATTTTGTACCAATTCATTAAATAGCTGATGTAATTGATTAAGCAAAGGTTGCTCAATATTTTTCGGCAAATACCATTCTACTAAAAGTTGTAATTCAGCTTTTAGTAGTGATTCATCATAATGATTAAGCGCTTGTTTATGCCAATCTATGGTTTGTAATTTGATAAGCTCATCAATTGCCATTCGATATAAATTAAGAGTATTTGACTTGTCGAGCGCTTGCAGAAAAGTTATAGAACCTAGATCTTCAATAAGTAAAAAACCTTGTTGTAAATCTTGATCAATAATTTTAGGCGCATAAATGCCGTTGAGTCTTAATAGTTTGGCAATTTTTACAAAAATCTCAGAGTTTTCCTTGTCTGGAGGCGCATCCATGGCAATAAATGATAGGTTGCTGCGCTCAATGCGAAAGTATCGACGAAAGCTCGCATCATCACTAGCTTTAGAGATGGTGAAATTAGCATCATCAAAGAAAATTTCCAACCAATCTTCAAGTTGATCTAAGCGCGTGTCAAACACTTTTAATAATTTGATAATGGTCGTAAACTTGTGACCAATGATGGCCAATTTTGCCTTTATTAATGGGTTTTGAATCTACATTGGTAATAGGCATAACTTCGCGAGTTGAGCTGGAAATCCAAACCTCATCAGCACTAAACAAGTCATCGATTTTCGTTGCAGCTTCTTTAATGTTTAACCCGCAATGATGAGCGCTTTCAATTACTAGATCTCGGGTAATGCCAGATAAAATATGCTGGCCAGTAGGGTGTGTAAATAACGTATTGCCTTTAACTGTAAAGACATTAGAGGTTGCACCTTCAGTCATAATTTGGTCACGATGTAGGATGACTTCCTCTACCTGACTTTGTTTTGCTTGGTGAGAGTATATGATATTCGCTAAAAGTGAGGTCGCCTTGATGTCACATCTTTCCCAGCGGAAATCTGGCTGAGTAATAGCGTGAAAACCATTCTCTAATTCAGTTTTTGTTCTTGGAGTTATAGGATTTAATTCTATGAATACAGTGGGTGTTAGCTCATTAAAACTATGCTTTCTAACCGTATCTGCGCCCCGAGTAATTTGCAAATAAATGGCTTGATTGGAGTTTGGTGATTGTTCAAGTAGCTGCTCAAAAATACTTTGATATTTCTCAGGCGTATAAGGATTACTAATTTGAATTGAATCTAGGCTGTTTTGTAAGCGGGCAAGATGATCAGATAAGCGAAAAATTTTGCCAGCATAAACAGGGATAACTTCATAAACACCGTCTCCAAATAAAAAGCCTCTATCCATAACAGAGATACAGGCTTGATCTTTAGGGGTGAATTCTCCGTTAAGAAAGACCATTAAAGCCCAACTTTCTCCAGCATGCGAGAGAAAAACCCAGCTTGCTCGGCATCTTCTAGAGCAACTAATGGAACACTTGCGATGGTTTTGCCTTCAAACTGAATTAACAATTTACCAATTGATTCACCCTTTTTGACGGGAGCTGATAGCTCGCTATTAAGCTGAATAACTTGGTCAGATAGTTTAAATTGACCACGTGCTAGGGTGAAGCTTGCTTGGCTAGTTGTGCCCACTTTAAGTGAATCTTTAGTAGCACTTTTAATAGGAACTTCTTTATTGATATCTTTTAGTCGCTGAGTTTCAAAGAAACGGAATCCATAATCCAGAATTTTTTGTGTTTGCGCTGTTCGCGCTTCGACACCTGTTGAGCCAAGCACAACTGAAATTAGACGCATTCCAACACGATTGGCACTTGCAACGAGATTGTAACCTGCTTTTTTAGTATGGCCAGTTTTAAGTCCATCAACCGTATGATCGCTCCAAAGTAGTTTGTTGCGATTACGTTGCTTAATACCATGATAGGTAAATTCCTTTTGAGAATACCATGGGTAGAATTGAGGGAAATCACGAATAATTGCAGCTGACAAAATCGCCATATCAGCAGCGGTAGTGTATTGATCTTTGTTAGGCAAACCCGAGGCATTTTCAAAACGAGAATTTTTCATACCTAGTTCGCGAGCATATTCGTTCATATAAGTTGCAAAAGTACCCTCTGTACCAGCAATATGTTCTGCCAATGCAACAGAAGAATCATTACCTGACTGGATAATCATGCCTTTTAAAAGAGTTTCTAGTTTAATATTTTTTCCAACTTCAATAAAACTTTTTGATCCACCTGTTTTCCAAGCTTTTTTGCTAATTCGAACCTCATCTTCAAGACTTGCACGTCCATCATTAATAAGCTGAAAAACGACATAAGAAGTCATCAGTTTAGTTAGACTAGCAGGTGAGCGCTTTACATCTGCATTATGACTAGCAAGTGTTTTTCCAGAGTTGAAATCTAATACTGTGTATGCAGCAGCACCAATATCTGGCGCTTTAGGTGTTATAAAAATTGCTGCTTGCGCATTAAATGCAAGACTAGCAACAGAAAGAATTAGAAGTTTTGATAAGTTTGGAAAGTGCATAATTTTATGGATTGGTTTGATTAAATCGTTGCGTTAGTTTGTCAGATAATTGGAAAGCAGTCATTGCATATCTATTGTCATGATTATAACGGGTTAATATATAAAAATTCCAAAAAGTCAACCAGGTTTCTGACTTATTGTCTTGTGGTAGTTTGATAAAGGAAATTTTGGTTTCATCGCCAATGTCGCCATCTATATCAAAGCCATTGCTACGCCAATATTGAGCATTTTTTTTAGGCTTATTAGTGCTAGATTTTGCATATTTTAATTGTGAATCTGTCAGTGTGATTGGACGAGCATAAGGGCCAAAATCATGCCAATGATGCTTGTCAAAATAATTAGCAATTGAACCGATCGCATCAACAGGATTGGAAAATAGATCTGTTTTTCCATCAAAATCAAAATCCACAGCATAATAACGATAAGAGCTAGAGATAAATTGTCCATAGCCCATGGCACCTGCATAAGAACCTTTGATTAAAAGTGGTGGTAGTGTATTTTCGCGTGACATTAATAAAAATTCTTTAAGTTCTCTTTGATAGAATTTTTTACGACGATGATTTCCAAAAGATAGTCTGGCCAAGGTTTCTAAGGCAAAATGCTGGCCTTGATTTTCACCATAGTTAGTTTCAATACCTAAAATAGCCACAATAATTTCTTGAGGAACGTTATATTTCTTTTCAGCTCGTTTTAAAGCTTTAAGATTATTTTTCCAAAATTCAACACCATTTTCTATACGACTATCAGTGATAAATAATGAGCGATATTTATCCCAAGACATAGTTTTAGCTTTAGGTTTTTTGATAGTGGATTTAGGTTTTTTTTCTGCAACGATTAAATTAACTTGAGAGAAAATTGAAACCAACTCAGTTTTACTAAAATGATGCTCTTTAACCATCTTGTTAATGAAATCATGTGTCACTTGAAAATTTGTAGCTGGTAGGGTTTTGGCAAAAATAGATTGCGACAAAAATACAAGAAATATTAAGAATATAGGCATTATCGCTGTAAGTATCTTGGAGTCTTATGTTTGCGAATAGACATAATAATGCCGAAGCTAGACATAAGAGTAATGAGTGATGAGCCACCATAGCTAATAAATGGTAATGGAACACCAACAACAGGTAGCAGTCCAGATACCATGCCAATATTGACAAAAATATAGGTAAAGAAGGTCAGAGTAAGGCTAGCACCTAAAAGCTTAGAAAAATTGTCTTCTGATTGAAATGAAATAACAAAAGCTCTGAAGATAATCAAACCATATAAGGTGAATAAAAATAGTACCCCCATTAGTCCTAACTCTTCAGCAATCACAGAAAAGATAAAGTCAGTGGAATGTTCTGGAAGGAAATCTAGCTGTGATTGCGAGCCTTGCTCAAAACCTTTACCAAAGATACCGCCAGAACCAATTGCGATTTTAGATTGTAAAATATGATAGCCCGACCCCAAAGGATCCGAGCTTGGATCGATTAATGTCATGATGCGTTTTTTTTGATATGCCAGTAATAAATAATTCCAGGCAATATAGCCAATACTAGCAATAAATGAGCTTATTACACCAAAATTAAGCCAATGATTTTTAAGAATTTGAATACGAATGCCAGAGAAAAAAAGTACATAAAATCCTGAGGCACCAATTAATAATGAAGTACCAAGGTCAGGCTGCTTTGCGATTAAAAAAACAATAACAAAAATAGAGGAGATAGATAAAAAAATTGGCAAAGGTTTCGGAGGTAGTGTTTTTTCACTAAGGATCGAGGCGATGGCAATAGGCACAATAACTTTCATAATTTCAGAAGGCTGAAAACGCATAAAACCAAGATCTAACCATCGTTGTGCGCCACCACTACTGGAGCCAAATAGTAAAACTAAAATTAATAAAAAAATACCAAATAGCATCAAATAGGGGGAGAAGCGCTGTAACAAATAAGGCGGAATTTGCGCAATAATAAGCATAGCGCTAAAAGCTAATGCAAAATGAAAAATTTGCTTGTAAAGAGTCGATATTGATTCAGAAGAGGCTGAATAAAGAATGACAAGACCAAAGCAGCTTAGTGCCATAATCATTAAGAATAAAGGTGTGTCCATTTTAAAGTAATGCCAATAATGACGCAATTGTGCAATACTAAAAAGCTTCATAATAACAATAAACCAATGTTTCTAGCATCTGACAATAGAAGATTAAAGCTTCTACAGGCTGATTCACTGTTCATACTTTCAGTGCCAATGTTCATTTGTTGAATATCGACCTGTTGTTTAGCTGTTAAAAATTTAGGAGATGCGCCTGTGCCAATAATCAATATATCGATATCATCTTGATTAGATAACGAAAAAAGTGAAATTTTATTAATATCTTCAATTGTGTTAATTTTTGTTTCAGTAAAAAAACTTCTAGAAATAAAACATGGTATTTTTATCTGTGTATGGCCTAGCTGAACTAACCCTTGTTCTATTGATATAACACTATTTTGATTGTTTTCTTGCTGGTTAAATTCCACGTAAAGAGTAGGTAGTTTTCTAATTATTAGCCATTATAACAACAGTCTCGGTGTAAAATTATTGTCTTTTTATATTAGAGAAAACTTGTGAAAAATTCTAATTCTGATTCTAATTCTACAGATATTTACGACGCAGATCTAACCAGTGGTGTTACAGCTTTTGACACTAAAAACTTTACTATGGCATACCAATTATTAGCACCACTTGCAACGCAAGGTAATGCTGAGAGCCAGTGGAGACTTGGGATGATGCAAATGAATGGTTTAGGTATGGTTGAAAACCAACCTTTAGGCTTTGAAAATTTCATGAAAGCAGCTGAACAAGGTCATAATTTTGCACATCATATGATTGGCGTAGCTTATATGATGGGTGAAGGTGTTGAGAAAGACATTAATAAGGCTGTTGAATGGTTTGAAAAAGCTGCTGAATTTGGTATTCCTGGCCCTATGTATACTTTAGGTATGCTGTTCGAGGATGGTAAAGAGGTTGAGAAAGATCTTGAAAAAGCCAAGCATTGGTATGATAAAGCGGCAGAAGTTAGCGAAGCATGAAGTCAAGATTTGCACCTTCGCCAACGGGCTACTTACATATAGGCGGTGCTAGAACAGCACTTTTTGCTTGGGCTTGGGCTAAAAAGCAAAAAGGACAGTTTGTACTTCGTATTGAAGATACAGATCGTGAGCGCTCAACTCAGGCATCAGTTGATGCTATATTAGATGGTATGGCATGGCTGGGATTGACGCATGATGAGGGGCCTTTTTATCAAACAGATCGCTTTAATCGTTATAAAGAAATTATTGAGCAATTATTAATTGAAGATAAAGCCTACTATTGCGAATGTTCAAAAGAGCGTTTACAAGTATTACGTGATGAACTCACTGAAAAAGGCGAAAAAGCTAAATATGATGGTTGTTGTCGAGATAAAAATCTTAGTGCTGGCGTGGTTCGCTTTAAGAATCCTTTAGAAGGTTTTGTGACTTTTGATGATGCAGTTAAAGGTCAAATTTCAATTGGAAATAAAGAGCTGGATGACTTGATTATTGCCCGGAGTGACACTACCCCAACTTACAATTTAACAGTTGTTGTAGATGATCATGATATGGATATTGATACAGTGATTCGTGGCGATGATCATATTAACAATACTCCTAGACAGATTAATTTATATAAAGCTCTAGGCTGGGATTTGCCAAAATTTGCACATTTACCTATGATTTTAGGTAGTGATGGTGCAAGGCTTTCAAAGCGCCATGGTGCCGTCAGTGTTATGGCTTATCGTGATGAAGGATTTTTACCAGAAGCATTATTGAACTATTTGGTACGCCTAGGCTGGTCATATGGCGACCAAGAGGTGTTCTCATTGAAAGAAATGGTAGAATTATTTGAGTTAAAAAATATCAATAAAGCGCCGGCTAGTTTTAATCAAGAAAAGCTTATTTGGCTCAATCAAGAGTATATTAAATCTTCCAGTATTAAGCATTTGCTTGAAAACTTAGCATGGCATTTGGAAAATCAGTCGGTTAATGTTTCAAATGGTCCGGCTATTGAGACAGTCGTTAAGCATTTGCAAGAGCGCTCAAAAACCTTGGTAGAAATGGTTGATGGGTTAAAAATGTTTTATCAAGACTTTGACAAATTTGATGAAAAATTATCCGCCAAGCAATTTAAAGATAGCCAATCTATTGAGTTATTATTGACAAAACTTAGCGCACTAGACGATTGGGTTGCTACTAATATTAAAGAGCAAATTAAACAGGTTTGTGATGAGCTTGATATCGGCTTTGGAAAAATAGGTCAACCGTTTCGCTTGGCTCTAAGTGGTAATGGTAATGCTGGTAATATTGATGTCGTGGCGCAACTAGTTGGCAAAAAGCGGACTTTGGTTAGGCTGCAAATGGCACTTGATTATATTACTCAAAATTCTCATTAATAAGTTATCATCTAACTATGAAGCTAGGTGATTATAAAACTCGATATCAAGACCTACAAAACTCTCTACAAGAGGGTTTTTTAAATTCTACCATTGCCGTTGAAGGTTTTGTTCTTGCAAGGGCAAACGGGGTTGATGAATTATTAAAAGATATTTGGCAAGGTTTTGATATGCCTAGTCAAATTTCATTGATTGCTGTTGGTGGTTATGGACGCAGTGAGCTACATTTATATTCAGATATCGATCTACTTATTTTAATTCCAAACGACTCACATCAAACTCATCAAGAGAAGATCTCTCAGTTTCTAACCTTTTTATGGGATGTTGGGCTTGAAGTGGGTCATGCAACAAGAGACATTAAAGATTGTGTGAGAGTTATAGATGACCTAACCATTGTCACCAATCTGTTAGAGTCTCGTCTAATTGTTGGTCTTGATAGCGCTTTAGATAAAATGAAAAGTGTCATCAAGGCGAGTGATTGGTCTTCGCAATCATTTTTAGTTGAAAAACAAAAAGAGCAACGAGCTAGACATGCCAAGTTTTCAGATACAGCTTACAATTTAGAGCCTAACATCAAAGAAAGCCCTGGAGGTTTGCGTGATATTCAAACCGTTGCTTGGGTTGCTAAATGGTATTTTGGCGTAAATACTTTATTTGATCTAGTTAAAGCAAAATATTTAAGCAATGACGAATATGAACTCTTAAAAACAACCCAGTTATTTTTATGGCGCGTGAGATTTGCACTGCATATTGTTGCTTCTCGTCGAGAAGATCGTTTGGCATTTCAATATCAAAAACAAGTAGCTGATATGCTTGGTTATATAGATGGCGACTCAATGGCAGTTGAGCGCTTTATGAAAGATTATTATCAAACGGTAACTAAAGTTTCCCGCTTGAATGATATTCTACTGCAACTTCTTGAAGATAAGGTGATTAATACGCAATATCTGAACAGTCAATTTAGAATTTCATATGGCTATATTCATGCTAACCATGACCAGGTGTTTAGTCAAAACCCTTCTGCATTTATTGAGGTGTTTTTGTTAATTGCTAAGCATAATTATGTTCGTGGCATTAGCGCCGGAACTTTAAGGCAAATGCAAGACAATCTTGATTTAATTGATCAAAACTATTATAAAAAACGTAACAACAATCGTCTTTTTATTGAGCTTTTGCAACAGAATCAAGGCGTTAATAAGGCACTCAAGCTCATGAACAGATTCGGCGTTCTTGAGCTTTATATTCCTGCATTTGGTAAGATTGTAGGCTTAATGCAATATGATTTATTTCATGCATTTACCGTTGATCAACATACATTGTTTGTCATTCGCAATTTGCGACGATTTTTTATCAATGAATTTGCTCATGAATTTAGCTTATGTAGTGAAATTTCAAATAATATTAAAAAGCCGGAGTTGCTGTTATTGGCAGGTCTTTTCCATGATATAGCCAAAGGAAGGGGTGGAGATCATGCAAAATTAGGCATGCAAGATGCGCAGGTTTTTTGCAAGAGCCATCAACTTAATATTGATGATACAAGCTTGGTTATAAATCTGGTGGAAAAACATCTATTGATGTCAAGTGTGGCACAAAAACAAGATATTGATGACCCATTGGTAATTAAAAACTTTTGTGATGAAGTTGGCTCTTTAGAATTTTTAGAGTATTTATATTTATTAACTGTGGCAGATATCCGAGCCACTAAAGATGATCTTTGGAATGACTGGAAAGACGCCTTATTAAAAAAGCTTTTTAGGCATTCCAAGCAATATTTGAATAGTGATACAGAAACTTTACTGAGTAATAGTCAGAGAGTTGACAATAACAAGCAGGCATTAATCGAAGCTTGTATTGCCCAAGGTTTTGAAATGAATTTTGTTCATAAAATACTAGAATGCCTCCCTAAGGATTATTATTTGCGTTATGAGCTTGACGATATGTTATGGCATTTATCCTTGCAATTTAGTAATAATGCGTCGTTAATTACCATTAGTTCAAAAATTTCAGAAAATAATGTCGTTGATATTTTTGTATTATGCGATGATTTTAAAGGTTTATTCTTTAACCTGGTAAGTGTGGTAGAGCGTGCTGGATTGGATATTGTTGATGCCAAAATACTAACCACCAAAGATAACAAGGCTTATAACACTATTAGTATTTTGCAAGATAAAAATTTGGAAGGACTAGACTTAAATGAACTTATTTCAAGAGCATTAAGAAATCCTGAAGTTGATGTTGCCAAGCCACAATCAAATTATTCGCATCGATACTTCGACAATAAAACTCATATTAATCTTAGTGAAAAGAAAAAATGGCATTTAACCAAATTAGAGATTAGCACTCTGGATAGAGTGGGTGTGCTGTCTAATATTGCTTATGTATTTTATGAGATGGACATTTCATTAATTAATGCAAGAGTTTCAACTATGGGTGAGCGTGTTGAAGATGTATTTTTTGTTAGTGATATTAATAACAAGCCTCTGGATAAATTACAGCAATCTAGCTTAAAAATAGCACTAGAAGAAAGACTATAAAAGCTTGTTTATCAAATAAATACTGATATAATATGTTGTATTGCAACAGTTCTGTTGTATCTTTTTCATTTCAAAATAATTTCAAAAAACTTATGAACGACAAAATTTTAGCAGTTACAGATGCCAGCTTTGAAGCTGACGTTATTAATTCATCGCAAGCCGTATTGGTTGATTTTTGGGCCGAATGGTGTGGACCTTGTAAAGCATTAGCGCCAGTATTGGATGAAATTGCCGATGAATATGATGGCAAAATTATTATTGCCAAAGTAAATGTTGATGAAAACGACCAAACGCCGCCTAAATATGGCATTAGAGGTATTCCAACAATGCTTTTATTTAAAGATGGGGCAGTTGCTGCAACTAAAATGGGCGCTTTATCAAAAGCAGAATTAAGTACATTTATTGATACTAATATTTAATCAGTTTGAATCAGCTATTTTTTCTTATTAAATGGCTTATATCTAAAATCACTTGCAATTTAATTGCAGCATCTATTTGGTAAATTCTTACCAAATCATAACGGAAATTCCATGAAATTATCAGAGTTAAAAAAATCCACCCCAGAAAAATTACTAGAGCTAGCCCAATCATTGGGTGCTGAAAATATCTCACGTGCAAAAAAGCAAACCCTTATTTTTATTATTCTTAAAGCTAAAGCAGCTAACAATGAAGAAGTAATCGGTGACGGCGTTTTAGATATTTTGCAAGATGGCTATGGATTTTTAAGATCTAGTGATGATTCTTATACTTCAGGTGCTGATGACATTTATATCTCTCCAAATCAAATTAAGCGTTTTAATCTATCAATAGGTGATTTGGTTGCAGGTAAGATTCGTGCACCTAAAAAAGGTGAGAAATATTTCGCTTTAGTTCAAGTGTCTGAAGTGAATGGTGAAAATCCTGAAAATGTTCGTAATCGAGTACCTTTCGCCTCATTAACGCCAATCCATCCAAATGAAAGACTTAGCTTGGAAGTGGGCAATGGTGGTACTGAGGATATTACAGCGAGAGTAATTGATCTAATTGCTCCTTTTGGAAAGGGCCAGAGGGGTTTATTAGTTGCACCGCCAAAAGCTGGTAAGACGATGATCATGCAAAATATTGCCTCTTCAATCTCTCACAACCATCCAGAGTGTGAATTGATTGTATTATTAATTGATGAGCGCCCAGAAGAGGTTACGGAAATGGCAAGGACTGTGCGTGGTGAAGTGGTTGCTTCAACTTTTGATGAGCCTGCTAAAAGACATGTTCAGGTAGCTGAAATAGTTATTCAAAAAGCAAAAAGGCGTGCAGAACAGGGTAAAGATGTCATTATTTTACTAGATTCTATCACTCGTCTTGCTAGGGCATACAATACTGTTGCCCCTTCTTCAGGCAAGGTTTTAACAGGTGGTGTGGATGCAAATGCTCTACAGCGACCTAAACGTTTTTTTGGTGCAGCTAGAAACATCGAAAATGGCGGCAGTATAACGATTATTGCAACTGCATTAATTGATACAGGCTCTAAGATGGATGAAGTGATTTATCAAGAATTCAAAGGTACAGGTAATATGGAGCTTCATTTAGAGAAGCGCCTAAGTGAAAAGCGTATTTTCCCTGCAATTAATATTAATGCCTCTGGTACGCGTCGTGAAGAGTTGATCACTGATGAAAAAGAACTACAGAAGCTATGGATTTTAAGGAAAATCCTACACCCTATGGATACTGTAGAGGCTGCAGAGTTCTTGATAGATAGATTAAAGCTAACCAAAACCAACGATGAATTCTTTGCCTCAATGTCACAAAAGAAGTAATCTTTCTTTGCTTTAAGTATACTTAAAGCATGCAAATGTCATCTGCCATTACACAGGCACTTAAACTACAAAACAGCATTCTTGCTAAATATTTAATACGTAATGTGTTAATGATAATGGCTGCTGTTTTTATAATTCTTGATTTAGTGATTTTTGGCAATCAATTAGTTTCAGTTATTAAGGAAAGTCTAGAAAAAGGAATTCCAATTGCTGATCTATTGCCATTAGTTGGTTTTAAAATGATTCGAGATGTACCCTTAGTACTATCTTTATCTTTATTTTTAGCAATTATTTTAGCAATCAGTAAGTCTTACAAAGATTCTGAAGCGGTCGTGATGAACTCGCTAGGTATTGGCGATAAGCATCTGATGGTTTTTATTCAGCCAGTCGTTATTGTTATTTTTATCTTTATTTTATTTTTGACCACGATTGCTGTTCCCTGGTCAAAACAACAGCGCAGTATGATAATGGATCGCAGTGAAAATTCATCAAAATTTTCTTTTATTAAAGAAGGTGAATTTCAAGAGTTTAAGGACGGTGATATTGTTTTTTATGCGTCAAAAGTAAAAAATATTGATGGTGAATCAACTCAAGATATGGAAGAAATTTTTATCTATACTTTGGTTGATAATCAGCCAATTATTACACTTGCTGCAAAGGCTCAAAAATATACTGACATTAATACTAAGAGTGTTTATTTACGCCTTAAAGACGGCAACAGATATCATGGATTCCCATCAGAAATGAACAAAAAAATTCTGAATTTCGGACAATATGATATGCAAATTATTGATGGTGAAAAACGTCAAAGCAATAATATTGAGACTAAAACTGAATCAAAATCAACACTAGATATTATATTTTCAAGTGATGCAAGAGAGATTGCAGAATGGCAATGGCGACTCTCTCAGCCTATAAGTGTGCTAATTTTATCTATTTTTGCGATTTTACTGGGAAAAACCTCACCACGTGGCGGTAAAAATCTGGGAGTTCTAGTGGGTGTTATAGTGTTTATTATTTACAATAATGCATTATTGATAGCTAAATCCAGTCTGGAGAGGGGTGATACGTTGCCAGTAATAGGGCTGTGGTGGGTGCATTTACTAGTCTTGCTAATTATTTTTGTTTTTTATGCTTATCGCCATGGAAAAATAGGTCAACTAATAAAAAAACCTTTTTAGCATCGCTATTTCAACAGTCTATATAGGCGTGTAAAATAACATAATTTTTAACATAGAGAAACCATGTCTTCACATCCTACTAAAGAACTTGAAGTTTTTGATAATCCTAATCCTGAGCGTGATTTTGTTATTCAAATCGATATGCCAGAATTTTCTTGTCTATGCCCTAAAACAGGTCAACCAGATTTCGCGACTCTGCATTTGGAATATATTGCGGATCAAGCTTGTGTTGAGCTTAAATCATTAAAAATGTATATTTGGTCATTTCGTGATGAAGGTGCTTTTCATGAGGCAGTCACTAATGAAATTTTAAATGATTTAGTGAAAGCAACTAATCCAAGATTCATGCGTTTAAAAGCTATTTTTAATGTGCGTGGCGGTGTTTATACAACTGTTGTTGCAGAACATCAAAAAAATGGGTGGAGTCCTAAGCCGATTGTCGATCTTCAACATATTTCGTAAAAAGAAAAATACTGCCATCGTTCGTCAGTCTGTTGATTTTGATCAAAGACTGCTTGATAGGGATGCAATTAAAGTAGTTCAGACTATTACCAAAGCTGGTTTTGAAGTTTACCTAGTTGGCGGTTGTGTACGTGATTTATTATTGGGGCTTAAGCCAAAAGATTTTGACATTGCTACCAACGCCAAACCTGAGCAAGTAAATAAGCTATTTAAACGTTCTCGTTTAATTGGTAGGCGTTTTCGCTTAGTACATGTCATGTTTTCTGCAAGAAAATTTTTAGAGGTAGCAACGTTTAGATCTGGTCAAGTTAAAACGGCTAAAAGCGGTGTCATTGTGCGTGATAACTGCTATGGAAAAATTGAAGAAGACGTGGTTCGTCGTGATTTTAGAGTTAACGCGCTATATTATGATATCAACACAAAAGAGGTGATTGATTATATTGGTGGCCTGCAAGATATTGAATCTCAGACTATTCATATCATTGGAGAACCAATGGTACGTTTTGAAGAGGATCCAGTTCGTATGATTAGAGCTGTTAGATTTCAAACAAAGCTTAATTTTCAATTGAGTGAAGAAATTAAAGACGCCATTCACCAGCAAGCCTCATTACTTAGCAATATTTCACCTGCCCGCTTATATGAAGAGTGTATTAAATTATTTCACAATGAATATGGTTTTTCAGTTTTTGAACGTTTAGAAAAATACGATCTTTTGAAGCATTTATTCAGACAAACACATAAGAATGAATTTATTAAAATCGCCCTTAATAATACTTCTAATAGAATCAAGAGAAATAAACCGGTAACACCTGCTTTTTTGTTTGCAGTGTTTTTGTGGCAAGCTCAAAATGAGCGTTTTGAAATCGTAAAGAAAAAGCAGAAAAGTACTTATTTGGCTATGAGCCAGGCCTCTGAGGAAGTGATTATTAATCAAATTAAGCAGGTCTCACTACCAAGATGGTTAACAGCTCGCATTAAAGATACATGGATGATGCAAAACCGTCTTGAGAAAATGGATCCTAAAAAAGTTGAAGATATTTTATTAGGTAAAGGTTTTCGAATGGCCTATGACTTCTTAGTGCTGCGTTCACAAAGCATTAATCCTGAGCTTAAATCTATTGCTGACTTTTGGACTAAAGCACAGAAATAATGCGTTCAGTCTTAATTACAGGCTGCTCTAGTGGGATTGGGCTTTGTCTTGCTCTTGGTTTAAAAAAAGCTGGATATCAAGTTTTTGCAACGGCTAGAAAGTTAAATGATGTGGAAAAGCTTAAGCAATTAGGGCTTAAATCTCATCAGCTAGATCTTACCTCTTCTGAATCTATTAAGCTTGCTATGAATCAGATTTACTCACAAACAGATACTTTATATGGATTGATACATAATGGTGCGTATGGACAAGTTGGCGCTTTAGAGGACATATCTAGAGAGGTGCTTGAGGATCAATTCCAGGCAAATTTTTTTGGTTGGCATGAATTAACTAATTTAGTCTTGCCAGTAATGAAAAAAAATAACTCTGGAAGAATTATTTACTTAAGCTCAGTATTGGGATTTGTGGCAATGCCTTTTAGAGGGCCGTATAATGCTTCAAAATTTGCTATAGAAGGTCTTGTAGATACTCTAAGGCTTGAGCTTATTAATACGAATATTCAATTATCTCTGATTCAACCAGGCCCTATTGATTCCCAGTTTAGAGCAAATGCTTATCTGGCATTTAAAGATAATGTTAATATGGAGAAAAGCGCATATCAGGTGAATTATCAAGGCATGATTAAACGATTAAAATCAAGTCAGTTAGCTACTTACACATTAGCACCTGAATCAATTCTTAGCTGTGCATTGCATGCTTTAGAAGCGCCTAGAGCAAAAATTCACTATCGAGTGACTTTTCCAACTAAATTATTCGCACTATTGAAAAGGATATTGCCTAGTCGAATAATGGATAAAATACTCTCTAAAGCAGGCGGCGGAGGCAAGCGATAAATTATGACTAAAAAATTCGATTTTAATAAAGGCTTAACTGAATTAGAGGACATTGTAAAAACCATGGAGTCTGGTGATTTAAGTTTAGAAGATTCTTTAGCTTTTTTTTCTAAAGGTGTTGAGCTAACTAAATCTTGTCAGTCGGCACTTAACGATGCTAGTCAAAAAATTTCAAAACTTACCGAACAAGATGGGTTTGTCAATGAAGTCCCACTAGATGATTCGTAACTAATTTATATGAAATTTGACCAATATGTCACTAGGGTTAATGCGAGACTTGATCAGTATTTAACAACCCAAGGTCAGCTAACTGAAGCAATGCGATATAGTGTTCTAGCAGGTGGTAAGCGCTTTAGACCTATACTTTCTTATTGTGTAGCTGATATGTTCGGCTCTAACTTAGATTTGGTGGATTCTAGTAGTTGCGCGGTGGAATTTATTCACGCATATTCACTCATCCATGATGATCTTCCAGCAATGGATGATGACGATATTCGCCATAACCAGCCATCTTGTCATAAGCGCTTTGATGAAGCTCAGGCAATCTTAGCAGGTGACGGGCTTCAAGCGCTTGCTTTTGAGGTACTGGTAAATGATCCTTTATTGGATAATCAAGTAAAAATAGACTTATTGTCATCTCTTACGCATGCTGCTTTTGAGATGGCTGAAGGGCAAGCAATTGACTTATCAATTGTTGATCAAACTGTTAGTATTGATTTACTTGAAAGCATGCATCGTAAAAAAACTGGAGAATTACTCAGTTGTGCAGTTGATCTAGGTGCGATAGTTGCTCAGTGCAGTGAGCAAGATCGAGCTACGTTAAAGATATTTTCCCAAGCTATTGGTTTGGCCTATCAAATACAAGACGATGTGCTCGACATTGAGATACCAGTTGGCATTTTAGGTAAGCGACAACATTCAGACAGTGAAAAAAATAAACCAACTTATCCTGCTATTATTGGGTTACAAGAATCCAAAGATGCTTATCAAGCATTGTATTTACAAGCTAATGATTGTTTGAGTGATTTGAGTTTAGATGCTCAGGTGTTGCAGCGACTTATTGAAAAGCTGCAAACTAGAGAGTTTTAGAATTTTACTAAAACACTGCCCCAACTAAAGCCTCCGCCAATACCTTCCATTAAAAGGTTGTCACCTTTTTTAATCCTACCATCTCTTACAGCCACGTCAAGAGCCAATGGAATAGAGGCAGCAGAAGTATTACCATGGTTTTCCAAAGTGACAATTACCTTGTCCATTGGTGTTTTAATACGTTTGGCAACGCTTGAGATAATGCGAATGTTGGCTTGATGTGGTACCATCCAATCAAGCTCTTCTGAGTTCATTCCTACATCATTTAATGTCTCTTCAGCGAGCTCAGATAGGCGATTTACGGCAATTTTATAAACTTCATTACCCGCCATTTCAATAAAACCAGTTTCATTAATAAAGTTGTTATTAACGTGTAAAGATGATAAGTAGTCACCATCGCTAAATAATTTAGAATGTAGAATGCCAGTTTCTTCACTACCACTTAGAATGACAGCGCCAGCTCCATCGCCAAAAAGAATAGCTGTTGAGCGATCATTCCAGTCAACAATTCTTGACATGGTTTCACTACCAACTACTAAAACATTCTTAGCGGCACCAGTTTTAACATATTGCTCTGCTGTTGTTAGTGCAAAAATAAAGCCAGAGCAAACAGATTGCAAGTCAAAAGCAGGGCATGAAGCGCCAATAGCTTTTTGTAACATGGTTGCGGTTGCTGGAAAAATCTTATCAGGTGTGGTGGTAGCAAGGATGATAAGATCAAGTTCAGAAGCGTCTATACCAGCCATCTCTAAAGCTTTTTTCGAAGCATTCTCGGCTAAATCACAAGTGCTTTCATCGGTAACGATGTGACGTTGCTTGATACCAGTTCTTGTAACAATCCATTCATCGGTTGTATCGATGGTTTTAGAAAGGTCATCATTAGTAACAACGGTTGGCGGAAGGTAGCTTCCAGTGCCTATAATTCGAGCAAATTTATTCATTTTTTTCTAATTCTATTGATACTTGAGAAGATATCTTATCAATAATTTTAGCATTAACTTCGGTGTAAGCCTCAGAGATTGCCATAAAGAATGAGTCGCTATCAGCGCCACCATGACTTTTAACTACAATACCACGAAGGCCTAATAAGCTAGCACCATTGTACTTTCCAGGATCTAGGCTTGATTTAAAATCTTTAAGGACTGGAATAGCAATTAGTGCGACAATTTTAGTTAGCCAGTTGCGCGTGAAAGCACGCTTTAAATAATGACTCATCATACTAGCAACACCTTCGCTAGCTTTAAGGGCTATATTACCTTCAAAGCCGTCACATACAACTAAATCTACTGTGCCTTTATAAATATCGTCGCCTTCAACAAAGCCATGATAGTTTAGATTTGAGGCTTTAAGTAACTCAGAGGTTTTTTTAATCTTGTCATTACCCTTCATCTCCTCTTCGCCAATATTTAAAAGACCAACAGTTGGATTCAAAATGTCTTCTGTTTGCTCAACAGCAATCGAACCCATAGTAGCAAATTCAAGAAGTGCTTGTGGACTAGAGTCAACATTTGCACCTAAATCTAGCATATGCGTATGACCTTTAATCGTTGGCATACGTCCCATGATGGCAGGTCTATCAATACCTTTGATGGTTTTAAGTACAAAACGAGAGATTGCCATTAGGGCGCCAGTATTGCCCGCGCTAACACAAGCATCTACTATATTTGAGTCAACCAGATTGATAGCAACACGCATCGAAGAATCTTTCTTCTTGCGAAGTGCAATGGCAGGAGATTCATTCATTAATACTACTTCTGTAGCATGAACAATTTGAATTCTAGACATAGTTTTCTTAGAAGGAGAATGGCTGTTAATTTCAGATTCAATACTAGATTGATCACCTACAAAAGTTAATTGTAGGTCTTGAAATTTGCCCAGAGCTTTAATACCTGCTTCAATTGTAACCGGTATGCCATGATCTCCCCCTGAGGCATCAATTGATACCTTAATAGTCATGGACTACTAGGCTTCTACTTCTTGAACATCTGATGTGTTGATTACTTTTTTACCACGGTAGTAACCATCTGCAGTAATGTGGTGACGTAAGTGAGTTTCACCAGTTTCTTGATCTTCTGATAATGCAGGACTTGTTAATGCATTATGTGAACGACGCATGCCTCTTTTTGAAGGGGTTTTTCTACTTTTTTGTACAGCCATCTTTTATTCCTTGTTTGAGTTTTTTAATTGTTCTAACACTGCAAAAGGGTTTCTACGCTTTTGCAGTGTTACCGGGCTTTCATCCTTGTACGATTGGCATTCATGTGAATGCATCGGTATCATAGGAACGGATATTAGCACCTCATCCGTTATAAATTCTATTGTTGAAAATTCCTCATCCGCGTTCAAAATTGTCTCAAAACTCGGATCTAAATCTTCAGCTTGATTTTCATGAATAATAAAAGCTAATTTGAAGGCTGGATTTAGATGAAGCTTAACTTCTTTTAAGCAGCGCTGACAATCAAGTGCCACATCTAATTTCACATTACCTTCAATGCAAGGAATTTTGTTGTTCTCAATATAAAAATTCAATTTAACTTCAACCGAATCATCGACATTAGAAACAATATCTTTAATTCTTGGAAAGTCTTTCACCGTATAAGTCTGTGAAAAGATCAATCCTTTTTTAGCAAAGCTTAAAAGTTTTATATTGGTCGGTATTCCCTGCATCTTTTATTATAAAAAAATAACGAGACAATTTTACCAAAAATAGTTGACCAAATGAATTTTTATATGAAATTAATCTTATCTATAATTAGTTAATTTAAATGGTTCATAATGAAGCAGTTATTATTAGCATTAATTTTGTTTATAAGCTCATCTGTTAAAGCTTATACGCAAAATAATTTTATAGATCAATTATTGATTAGTCACGAATTTTTTGAAAAGGAGATGATCAATCTTAAGATTAAAAAATTAGAGATGGATGGTGATCAAGCAAATTATGGAAATTGGTCGTGGGATGTGGGTGCTCAGATTGGACGTATTCATAAAGATAAGCAAAAGTATGACTACATTTCAAGTACCGATTATGCTCGTGAAACAGCCCAAAACATAAGAAAGGTTTCATCAGATTTATCTAAGAAATTTTTCTCAAATGGATCTGAATTAAGCCTATCTTTTGATCGATCTTTACCCGTTAAAGATGAACAAATGCATGATAAAAACGGCTATCAAAAAGGCAAAAATACGACTGAATATTTGAATGATGCGAGCATTAGCTGGACGCTACCCCTACTTAAAAATAAAGACGGCGTGGTTGACCAAAAAACCTATGATTTATCAGTACTAGATTATAAAGATGAAAAACTACTTTTAGCCGAGATTCAAGAAGATTTTATTGAAGATAAAGTATTTGAATTTATTGATTGGGTAGGATTTAAATGGCAAATTGATGTCATCAATAAAGCTATTAATAAATTACAGAATATACGAATACAAATTACAAAAAATCAATTAAGAGATACTAAAGTATTGGTAAGATTTATCGATAAGAAAAAGCGCCTATTATTGAGTTTAAAATCAAAATTAAAAGCACAATCAGGCTTGTTGTTATCCTCAGTTAAATCAATAAATCTATCTAAGAATCCACCAACATTGCCCTCTATTTTTTATGTTGATTTAGTCGATAATGTTAAGCGTTATTGTCGGTCCAATATTAGAGACCTTCAGCGAATTGATCTTGAGCTGCAAAAAAATAATAGAGCCATTGAAACGTATAAAAATTTACAATTAGCTGACTTTGATTTCACAATTAGCGCCTCTAAAGAAAACAATAAAGGAAATTACACTAGTTACTCGAAGTCTAGTGAAGCGATTGTTGAGACTAAACTGGTGTTCTCATATCCTTTAAGTGGTGATATCTCTAATCAAGTTTATTTGGATAAGTATCGATATAAGCAAAGGCAAATTGAGCTTAAATATGAAAACAAATTAAAAGATGTTGTCTCTGCTATTAATAAGTTAAAAACTGATATTAAACAAGGTTTAATTCAACTCAAGCTCACCCAAAGACAAATTAAACAGCACAAGGTTGATAACGAATTAGATCTATATTTTTCAGGGCGGGGCGATATTAGGTTTGCCATTATTGAGCAAGATGATTATCAAGAGCTACAATTGGAAAAAATTGAAATTTTGATTAATTTATATAAAAACAAACTCAAATATAATAGCTTGTTAGATCGCCTATTGCCTTATTAGTTCATTTAATAAGTTTTTTGCATCTCTAGCGTCCAATCTCGCACTTCTTTGGTTAGTGCTGAGGCGTTCTTGCCAGTTGATTGAATGGGTTTTCCAATAATTAATGTTATGGTACCTGGTTGTTTAACAAAACTGCCTTTTGGCCAAAGTTTGCCCGCATTGTGATAAACCGGCACAACGTCACAATTAGTTTTTTTAGCAATGGCGACGCCACCATTTTGATATTCACCCAATTTTTCATACGATTGGCGCGTACCTTCAGGAAATACAACCACAAATATGCCTTCTTTAATTCTAGCGGCTCCTTGTTTCATCACTTTTTTGATAGCCTTTAGTTTTTCACCACGGTTAATAATAATTGGCTTTAATAGCATTAAACCCCAGCCAAAAATTGGGATCCATTGAAGTTCTTGTTTAAGTACCCAAGTTTGGTGTGGGAAGATTGTTTGTAAGGCGAGCGTTTCCCAGGTTGACTGATGATTAGAGACAATGACGCTAGCCTGACTGGGAATATTCTCTTTACCAATAACGTTAAGCTTTATATTAAGCGTTACACCTAACCACCACATACAAAATGACGCCCATTGTGACAATATTCCATAGCGAACTTTCATCGGCAAAAAAAACAAAGACAATGATAAGGCTACTAAAAAACTAAGCACCAAGGTTGAACCTAAAAAATACAGTAATGATCTTAAAAACAGCATGAGAGGGGGTAAGTGTAAACGTTATAATTTGTAGAGTTAAATTTTAACGGTTTTATATGGATATTAATACCATTCTTTTCGATTTAGACGGTACCCTCATCGATACCGCGCCAGACTTGGCTTATGCGCTAAATACCTTACTTGAAGAGGTGGGTCTCGAAGCTAAGCCTTATGACAAAATTAAGCCTTTAGTTGCGTTTGGTGGTAAGGCCCTTATTAAATTTGGATTTAATTGTGATGAAGAGCATTCAGAATTTTCCAAGCGTCATCAAAAGCTGCTTAAGATTTATACTAACAATATTGATCTAAATTCAAAACCTTTTGAGGGTGTCAATGCACTCATAAAAACCCTTGAAGATCGGCAAATAAACTGGGGAATTGTCACCAATAAGCCCGAGTATTTAACTCATTTATTACTGCAAAAATTAAATATTAATGTGGACGTAGTGGTTTGTGGAGATACTTTAGAGTTTAGTAAGCCTCATCCTGCGCCCTTGTTATATGCATGTGCTCAATTTGCTATTGATCCAAAGCGCTGTATCTTTGTTGGAGACGATAAAAATGATATGCTAGCAGGGAATAATGCTGGGATTAAAACAGTAGCAGTGACTTATGGTTACGGCAACGTTGAACAAGATTGGAATTATGATTATAAAATTAATCATGCACAAGAATTATTGGAGTTAATTTAATGGATATATTGAGTTTGATATTGGGTTTATTGGTTGGTGGAATTGCTATATATATTTATTTAGGTAAGCAATTGCAAGTCGTAAGTAAAGAAAAAATTCATCTGGAAGTGAGTCTTGATGAGAAGATTAAATCTTATGAAAATCAGATTGATATGATCAATATTGCCAGAGAGCAAATGAGCAAAGATTTTAAAGAGGTTGCCAGTCATATTTTGGAAAAAGATCGCCATGATTTAAGTCTTAAAAACTCTGAATTACTCACACCTTTGCAATCCCAGTTAAAAGAATTTCGAGACAAAATTGAAGTTATTACAACTGAGCAAATCAAAGAGCGTGCAACGCTTTCAGTACAAATTGACAACCTTAAAAAGACCAGTATTGAAGCACAAGAAACTACCCAAAATCTTACCAATGCATTGACTTATGACAATAAGCAGCAAGGTGATTGGGGGGAGATGATTTTAAGCTCTATTTTGTCTAGCTCTGGGCTAAGAGAAGGTCATGAATTTGACACTCAAAAGCAGCTTAAAAATGAGCAGGGTGAATCTTTTAAGCCAGATGTAATTTTGCATTTGCCTGATGAAAAAGATATTATTATTGATTCTAAGGTTTCCTTAAAAGCTTATAAAGACTACATTGCTGACCAAACTAACGCAGCACTCTTAAAATCACATGTTAGTTCAGTTGAAGCGCATATTAATGGAATTAGTATTAAAGAGTATGAAAATTTAGAAGGTGTATTAACTCTTGACTTTATTTTTGTCTTTATTCCTATTGAGTCAGCTTTGCTAGTCGCACTTGATCAAAAGCCTGATTTATTTACCCTTGCATTGAAAAAGAACATAGTCTTGGTTTCTCCCTCAACCTTAATGATGAGCTTAAAAACGGTACATCATATTTGGCAAACCGAACGACAAAACCAAAACTCTGAAGAAATTGCACGCCAAGCGGGCGCTATGTATGACAAACTATTTGGCTTCATGAAATCTATGGATGAGATTGAAAAGAGCCTAGATAAGGCACAAAAAAGCTACAGAGATGCTCGGGGCAAGCTTTCTGATGGTAAGGGTAATTTAATTGGCCGCGCTGAAAAATTAAAAGAACTCGGCGTGCAAAGCAAAAAGGAGCTAGATTAATGCAAATTTCAACCAATTATTCAATCACACAAGATGAGTTAAAAGGTAAAGTAATTTTGGTCACAGGCGCTAACCGTGGCTTTGGCAAGGCAATGACACTTGATTTAGCCAAAGCAGGTGCTACTGTTATTATGTTGGGCCGTGACTTAGGTTCTCTTGAGACAGCTTATGATGAAGTTGTAGATAGTGGGTTTGAGGAGCCTATTTTGTACCCATTAGATCTTGAAGGTGCAACGCCTAAAAACTATGAACAATTACAAAGAGACATCTTGGATAACTTTGGTCAGCTTGATGGTTTGATTCATAATGCCAGTATTATTGGCACCATGATGCCTATTGAACAGTACGATTTAAAGCTTTGGTATTCAACCATGCAAATTAATGTTAATGCCCCTTTTATGCTAACGCAATTTTTAATTCCTGCACTAAGTAAGTCTGAAGATGCGCGAATCTTGTTTTTATCGTCGTCAGTAGGGCGAACGGCACGTGCCTATTGGGGTGCTTATGGGGTGAGTAAATTTGCTATTGAAGGTTTGAGTAAGACCCTATCAGAAGAGCTTGAAAAGACATCTATTAGAGTTAATTCGCTTAATCCAAAACGCATGCGTACAAAAATGCGCCAAATGGCTTATCCAGCTGAAAATATTGAAAAAAATCCAACACCAGAGAGCGTTTCTCCAGCGATTGTTTATCTAATGAGTAAGCAAACTAAATCGCTCAATGGCGAGCAGTTAACGCTTGAAAATTAGCGCTGTAAGTCAGCTGTTAAATGTGGGTGAATGGTTTTTAAAAGAGCCTTAAAAACTTTTTCATTGCCCGCAACCACGTTGCCGGTTTCTAAGAATTTGTCACGACCAGAGAAATCACCAATATATCCACCTGCTTCTTTAACTAAAAGAGCGCCTGCTGCTATGTCCCAGATATTAAGTTCAATTTCCCAGAAGCCATCTAATCGGCCAGCAGCTAAATAAGCTAAATCAAGTGCGGCAGAGCCTGCGCGACGAATGCCGGCTACCTTTGGATGAACAGCCTTAAACATGTCAAGGTAGGCATCTAGGTGTTGAGGTGCTTTAAATGGAAAGCCAGTGCCAATTAAGGTGTCTTCAAAGCCATTCGTATTAGTAACACGAATTCTTTGCTCATTTAAATAAGCGCCATCACCCTTTGAAGCGGTAAACAACTCTTCTTTAAAAGGGTCGTAAACCACTGCATGAGTAGCTTCATCGTTTTCATATAAAGCAATAGAGACTGAATATTGTGGAAAGCCATGTAGATAGTTAGTAGTTCCATCTAGTGGATCCAAGATCCAAACAAAGCGCTTGTCTTTGCCGACAATTTCTCCGTTTTCTTCGCCCAAGATTGAATGATCCGGAAAGGCATATTTCAACTCGTTTATAATAGCGTCTTCAGCGGCTTTATCCACTTCAGAGACGAAGTCGTTAGTTGCTTTATTTTCAATCGTTAATAAATCAATTTGATTGTGATATCTGAGAATGATATCGCCCGCTTTTCGAGCGGCTTTAACGGCAATATTAAGCGTAGGATGCATAATTAAAAGACAAATGGAAAAAGAAATGAATTATACCTTTGATAACGTTCGTATAGTTATGGTTAATACCACGGAGCCAGGTAATATTGGTGCGGCAGCCAGAGCGATGAAAAACATGAATCTTTCAAAGCTGTATTTGGTTAACCCAAGAGGCTACCCTTCTGCTGTAGCAACTGCTCGCGCTAGTGGTGCGGATGATGTCTTGTCTAGTGCTGTGGTTTGTGAAACGCTTGAAGAGGCTTTGGTTGGAGCGCAGTTAGTGATTGGCGCAAGTGCACGTCAGCGTAGTATCAAATGGAAGCAAATGGATGTAGTGGGTGCTTGCGAGCAAATTAAGAAAGCCACGGGTGTTGAAGGACAAGAAGTGGCGGTAGTATTTGGTACAGAAAATTTTGGTCTCACTAATGAAGAACTAGATTTATGCCAAATTTTGATGACCATTCCTGGCAATCCTAATTATTTCTCTTTAAATATAGCCGCCGCCATTCAAGTCTTTGCTTATCAAAATTATGTCTATAACACAACCACAGAATTTGAAAAGAGTAGTAATGAATATGCCAGTTTTGATGAGTTAGAGGGTTTTTACGCACATTTAGCCCAAGTGCTTGAGCATATTGAGTACTTTGAAGATAAACGCCCTAAAGAGCTTCTAATGCGCCGCATGCGCCGTTTTTTTGGGCGTGCAGATCCTGAAAAAGAAGAAGTAGCTATCTTTAGAGGTATTTTAAGAAACATTCAACCCTTTAAAAAATAGGAAATTATGGGAATGGATGGTTTATAACCGTTAAAAGCTCTTAAAAAGCCTTGTATTGCTTGTTTTTAAGGCGAAAATAGTCCTTTTCTCGTATTTTTATCACTTAATTTCATAAATATTAGAAATTTTAACAATGCAATAAAAAAGCCCGAATAATCGGGCTTTTTTAATCAAACAACTCAGTTGAGTTATTTAATAAGCTTGTTCATACGCTTAACAAACTCAGCAGGATCTTTAAGCTGTCCGCCTTCTGATAAAACTGCCTGATCAAACAAAACATTCACCAGGTTTTCATCAACTTTAGTTTTAAGTTTTTTAACCAATGGATGAGTTGGGTTAATTTCAAGAATAGGCTTGGTTTCGGGCACGTCCTGGCCAAGAGACGCCATAATTCTTTCCATGTTGCCGCCCATTTCATTTTCATCAGCTACTAAACAAGAAGGGGACTCGCTAAGTCGATTAGAAATTTTCACTTCTTTAACTTTATTTTCAAGAATCTTTTGCATTTCTTCTAGAGTCTTTTTAAAGCCTTTAGCAGTTTTTTCTTTTTCCTTTTTTTCCTCTTTAGAGTCTAAATCTTCTAAATCACCTTTAGCGATCGACTTAAGAGTTTTACCTTCAAATTCAGTAAAGTTACTTACCATCCATTCATCAACACGATCAGATAGTAGGAGCACTTCAATGTTCTTTTCTTTAAAGATTTCTAAATGTGGAGAGCCTTTAGCTGCACCAAAAGTTTCTGCTGTTACGTAGTAGATGTCTTTTTGTTCAGCATCCATACGCCCGATGTAATCGGCCAAAGATACAGTTTGATCTTCGCTATCAGTTTTGGTAGTGGCAAAGCGTAATAAGCTTGCAATTTTGTCTTTATTAGTCGGATCTTCAACGACACCTTCTTTCATTACCATGCCAAATTCTTTCCAGAAATCGGCATATTTTTTTGGCTTATTTTTAGCCATTTTTTCAAGCTCTTTAAGGATTCGACTCACAGAAGCTTTACGAATGGTATCAACCACTTTGTTTCCTTGTAGGATCTCACGAGAAACGTTTAACGATAAATCAGCCGTATCAATAACACCTTTAATAAAGCGTAAGTACATTGGCATTAATTCTTCATTGTCTTCCATGATGAAAACGCGTTTGGCGTATAACTTAATACCACCTTTGCGTTTTGGCTCCCACATATCAAAAGGTGCTTTTGATGGAATAAATAATAATGAGGTGTAATCTAGCTTGCCTTCGACACGGTTGTGAAGTTGTGCAAGTGGTGCAGCAAAATCATAAGTCAATGACTTGTAAAATTCATCGTAATCTTCTTGTTTAAGACTGCGTTTGTCTTGTGTCCAAAATGCATTGGCCTTGTTGACCATTTCATATTCAATGGCGTCAGAATCTTCTTCAGCTGGTTTGATCATCATGATAGGCACTGTAATATGATCAGAGTACTTAGAGATAATGCCGCGCAAGCGATAATCATCTAAAAATTCTTTTTCTTCTTTTTTAATATGTAGTGTGATTTTGGTACCAAAGTCTTCTACTGCAGTGGTTTCTAATGAATACTCACCTTCACCTTTAGAGGTCCAAATAGTACCGTTTGACTTATCATCACCAGCTTTTCTAGTGGTTAAAACAACTTCATCTGCCACAATAAATGCAGCATAAAAACCCACGCCAAATTGGCCGATTAGGTTTGAATCTTCGGCTTGTTTTTCATCCAGACTTTCTAAGAATTTTTTAGTGCCTGAGTTGGCAATAGTACCAATGTTTTCCATGACTTCAGATTCAGTCATACCAATACCATTGTCGGTGATCGTAATAGTGCCCGCATCTTTGTCTACATCGATGTGAACTTGTAAAGCTTCTTTACCCTCAACCAAAGCATCGTTTGATAAAGATTCAAATTTAAGCTTGTCAACTGCATCTGAGGCGTTTGATACCAGCTCTCGCAAGAATATTTCTTTGTTGGAGTACAAAGAGTGAATCATTAAATGTAGGAGTTGAGAAACCTCTGTTTGGAATGAGTGCGTCTGTTTAGTGGTCATTTACTGGTAGCCTTTATTATTATGCGTAAAATGTATTGATATGGTCAAGCTTAAAAAATTCAAGTGAAAAAGCAAATAATTGATTTTATTTTGTATTTAAAAGTAGAGCGACATTATGCGCTTAATACTCAGCAGGCGTATGAGCGTGATTTAAATCAATTGCTTAATTTTTTAAAAACTCAAGATATATCAAGCTGGGCAGCGCTTAATGCGCAAACACTTAATTTGTTTATTATGCAGTTGCGCCATAAAAATATCTCAGCTAGAAGTATTCGTCGCTATCTATCTTCTATTAAAGGCATGTTGACTTATTTGGTTAATCAAGATCAATTAAAAGATAATTGTGCGGTTCAACTACGTACGCCAAAAATTTCGAAAACCTTGCCAGGCATATTAAATTATGAGCAAGTATTGCAAATATTAAAGACAAAAAGAGCCTCTCGATTTGAGAGTCGAGATGTGGCCATTATTGAGGTTATTTATTCTTGTGGCTTGCGAGTGTCTGAATTGGTCGGTTTAAATGTTATAGATGTAGACATATCTCAAGGGTTTTTAACCGTTTTAGGAAAGGGCGGTAAAGCCAGGCACACGCCATTGGGCAGTTCAGCACAAGAGGCAATTACTAAGCATTTAGAAGTACATCATTCAGGTGCACTTTTTGTGAATAAAAATGGTGATAGGATTGGTGTGAGATCAATACAAAATATGATTAAAAAACGAGCATTGGATTCTGGCATTAAAATTAATGTTTATCCGCACATGTTGCGCCATGCAGCGGCAACACACTTTTTACAATCAAGCCACGATCTGCGCTCTACACAAGAGTTTTTAGGCCATACTAGTATTAAATCTACCCAAGTGTATACGCACTTAGATTTTTTAGAATTATCCCAGGTCTATGACCGCTGTCATCCAAGGGCTAAAAAGTCATGAACATTAAAACTAGAATAGCAGTTAATGTTTTAAATGATGGTGGCATTATTAGCATACCAACTGACACCATTCAGGGGTTGAGTTGCCTGCCCAGATTTGACGACTCTTTGCAAAAATTGGTTGATCTTAAAAAGCGCTCTGTTGAAAAAGGGTTAATCTTATTGGCCAGTGATCCGGTTTATTTTCAAGATTATGTTGAGGATATATCTCTACTCGCACAACTAACCAGTTCAGTCAATGAGCCAATTACCTACTTATTAAAAGCAAGCGATACTGCACCTCAAATTTTACTAGGTGGGCATGATACAATCGCTATTAGGCTCACTACTAATCCACTAATTATGGATCTATGTAAGCACACCCAGAGTGCCTTGGTTTCAACTAGTGCGAATATTTCTGGCTTAAAAACAGCCAAAACCACACTGGAATTACGCATATATTTTAAAGATCAATTAGACTATATAATAGCGCCCAATAAAGCTGAAAACAGCCCTTCAAGTATTATCAATTTACAAACTGGAGAAAGATTGAGATGATCGACCAGATTAAGCAATATTTATTATCATTACAAGCAGATATTTGTACCCAGTTAGAGCAAGTTGATGGCCAAGCAACTTTCATTAAAGATGAATGGGAAAAGCCAAATAACGCTGGTAATGGGCTCACGCGAGTACTAACAAAAGGTAGTGCTTTTGAGCAAGCAGGGGTTAATTTTTCTATTGTTCATGGTGATAACATGCCGGCTTCGGCCACAGCGCTAAGGCCAGAATTAGCAGGGCGTAGCTTTAGTGCGTTAGGGGTATCGTTAGTGATTCATCCTAATAATCCTTATGCACCTACTTCACATGCTAACGTACGCTTTTTTATAGCTGAGAAAGCCGGTGAAGATCCTATTTGGTGGTTTGGCGGTGGATTTGATTTAACACCATACTACGGCTTTGATGAAGACGCTATTTTATGGCACCAAACCGCTAAAGAAGCCTGCGATCCTTTTGGTGCAGAGCTGTATCCAAAGTATAAAAAATGGTGTGATGATTATTTTTATATGAAGCACCGTGATGAGCAGCGAGGGATTGGTGGTTTGTTTTTTGATGATTTAAACGAAGGCGGTTTTGATCAATGTTTTGCTTTTGTGCGTAGTGTGGGTGATAGCTATATTAATGCCTATAGACCTATTATTGAAAAGCGAAAAGATATGCCGTTTACAGATCATGAGCGACAGTTTCAACTCTATCGTCGCGGACGCTATGTTGAGTTTAACTTGGTTTATGACCGAGGCACTTTGTTTGGCTTGCAAACAGGTGGAAGAACAGAGTCAATTTTAATGTCACTACCACCACTAGTACGCTGGGAATATCAATATGAGCCTAAGCCAAATACGCCAGAAGCGCAGCTTTATGATAAATTCTTAAAGCCACAAGACTGGGTGGGAGGCGAATAGCAAAATGAAAACTCAATTAGATGTTAAGAGGTTGCTCTGCCCCATGCCAGTTATTCGACTCGGTGAAATGATTGACAAAGTAGCTGTTGGGGACACTATTGAAATGTTGGCGACTGATCCAGGTGTGCTACATGATATTCCTGCCTGGTGCAAGGTCCATGCTCATAAGGTGTTAGAAATCGAAGAAAAAACCGATGAGATTGTCCTTATTGTTGAGAAAATAGGGTAGAATAATTCGCTGTTTTTGCTATAAAAATAATAGCTAAATAAGAATTATGCTTGTAACGGCGCAAGCTTCTTGACAAAGTTGGTCAGTTAATGCAAATACTTAAATTAAAGGAGAAAATATGTCTGCACAAGATGTAATGAAGATGATTGAAGATAACGAGGTTAAATTCGTTGATTTTCGTTTTACAGATACTCACGGTAAGGAGCACCACGTAAGTGTTCCTTCCCATACGGTTGATGAAGATAAATTTGAAGAAGGTCAAATGTTTGATGGTTCTTCAATCACAGGTTGGAAGGATATTAACGAATCCGACATGATTTTAAAGCCAGACACAACTGCATGCGTTATGGATCCGTTTACACAACAGCCAACGTTAATTGTACGTTGTGACATTGTTGAGCCAAGTGATATGCAGGGTTACGAAAAAGACCCTCGCTCTCTTGCTAAGCGTGCTGAGCAATTCATGCAAGATTCAGGTGTTGGTGATACAGCTTACTTTGGTAACGAAAATGAGTTTTTCGTATTTGACAGTGTTAAGTGGGATACAGGATTTGGCATGGGTAAGGCGTTTTATGAAATCCATTCTGAAGAAGCAGACTGGGAGTCTGGCTCTGATTTAGAGGGCGGAAATAAAGGCCATCGTCCAAATGTTAAGGGCGGTTATTTTCCGGTTCCTCCAGTAGATTCACTTCACGACCTTAGGTCAGAAATGTGTCTTGCTATCGAGGAAATGGGTGTTACTACTGAAGTGCATCACCATGAAGTAGGCACAGCTGGCCAATGTGAAATTGGTGCAAAATTTAACACATTAGTGAGAAAAGCTGACGAAACTCAAATCCTTAAATACTGTATTCATAATGTTGCTCACATGTATGGCAAGACAGCTACTTTTATGCCTAAACCAATTGCGGTTGATAATGGTAATGGTATGCACGTTCACCAGTCAATTGCAAAAGATGGTGTTAACTTATTTGATGGTGATGAGTATGGTAACTTAAGTCAGATGGCACTATATTACATCGGTGGTATTATTAAGCATGCTCAAGCATTAAATGCCTTTACTAATGCATCAACTAACTCTTACAAGCGCTTAGTACCAGGATATGAAGCACCAGAAATGCTAGCTTATTCTGCTAAGAACCGTTCTGCTGCGATCCGTATTCCATATGTGGGCAACCCATTAGGTCGCCGCATTGAGGTTCGTTTTCCAGATAACACGGCCAATCCATATTTAGCATTCTCAGCAATGCTGATGGCTGGCCTTGATGGTATTAAGAACAAGATTGATCCTGGTCAGCCTCAAGATGGAGACTTATATGAATTATCTAGAGCAGAAAAAGCAAAAATTCCTAAGGTTTGTAATTCTTTAGAGCAAGCGCTTGATGCACTTGACTCTGATCGTGACTTCTTGAAAGCTGGTGGTGTGTTTACCGATAACGTAATTGATTCTTTCATTGATCTTAAAATGCAAGAAGTGAATGCTATGCGTTCAGCACCTCATCCAGTTGAATTTGATATGTACTACAGTCTGTAGCACTTAATTTCAACTCTAAAAAAAGCCTGCATTTGCAGGCTTTTTTAATGTCCCAAACAAATTGATTACGTTAAAATAACCCTACTTATTTTTAAATAAATTCTCATGACACAATTAAGAAACGATTGGCAAATGGATGAAATCCAAAATCTATTTGATATGCCATTTAACGATTTACTATTTAAAGCGCACACAATTCACAGAGATAACTTCGATCCTAATTATGTGCAAGTGAGTTCTTTGCTTAATATTAAAACAGGCGCTTGTCCAGAGGATTGCTCTTATTGCTCTCAAAGTTCTAAATATGACACTGGTCTTGAACGTGAAAAGCTGATGGAAATTGAATTGGTTTTAGAGCAAGCACAAACTGCAAAAGACCAGGGCGCTACTCGTTTTTGTATGGGCGCTGCTTGGAGAAATCCAACAGATAAAAGCCTCGATAAAGTTATTCCAATGATTCAAGGCGTCAAAGCCATGGGCATGGAGACTTGTGTGACGCTAGGTATGTTGACCCAAGATCAAGCGTTTACATTAAAAGAAGCTGGGCTTGATTATTACAATCACAATCTAGATACATCAAAAGAAAACTACCCCAATGTTATTACTACACGTAGCTTCCAAGATCGCCTTAATACACTTGAGTCAGTTAAAAATGCTGATATTAATGTTTGTAGTGGTGGTATTTTAGGCTTGGGAGAGGGTCAAACAGACAGAGCCTCTATGTTGAGGTCTTTAGCTAATCTTGAGTCTCATCCTGAGAGTGTTCCTATCAATCTATTAGTGCCTATTCCTGGTACGCCTTTTGAGAAAATCGAGCCACCTACTGAAAGCGAATTTATTAGGGCAATTGCAGTAGCTCGTATTATGATGCCTAAGTCCGTAGTACGATTGTCAGCAGGGCGAACAGAAATGGGTGAGGCGATGCAAGCATTGTGTTTCTTTGCAGGCGCTAATTCTATTTTTTACGGGGAACAACTGCTTACAACAGATAATCCAGATACCGGTAGTGATAAGGCTTTATTTAAAAAGCTAGGCATAAATATGAGCCATTTAACAAACTAATAACCCATAAAATAAAAATGAAAAAACAACTTTTAATCATACTGACACTTGTCACTTTAACTTTTAATACATCGGCTGAATCTAAAAACTGTACAGTTGGATATGATAACCTTGAGCATTTAGGTAATTGTTTGGGAGGTGTGGTGGATTCTAGTATTGGTGCTTTATCAAATTTACCTAGCGATGCAAAAAAATGGTCGAATGATCAGCATTTAAAAGCCAAGCAAAAACTAGAATCAATCAAGCAAGACATTTGCAATGATAGTAACCCTATCAAAGAGGTTGTGGTTGAGAAGATAGTTTATGTTGATCGGCTTGTAAAGGTACCGGCTAAGGCTCTTGAAAGGCGCTGTGTTACTAATAAAAAATCAGATCGATTTGGCAATACTAGTGAGGTGATCACTTGTACTGAATGGAAGTAACATATTAAGCCAAGGAAAAGTAAAGCCGCTTTACTGCGGCTTTTTTATGCACTCAATAATCGCTTAGCTATATCTGCAGCTGCATTGGGCTTAGCAAGCTTGAGCGCATTGTCAGACATAAGGCTTAATTTTGAGGCATCTAAGTTGAGTAAAGCTTTTTCAAGTATCGAAAGATTTAGATCTTTTTGTTCAATTAGTATTCCAGCATTATTGTCGGCAAGAATTTTTGCGTTATAAAATTGATGATTATCAATTGCATGCGGAAGTGGAATCAAGATACTAGGCTTGGCATTCATCATTAGTTCTGAAACTGTCATTGCACCTGCTCGACATAATACAACATCAGCCCAAGCATAAGCTTTTGCCATATTATCAATAAAGGCTGTCACTTTGGCTGATTTTTTCTGATACTGAGATTGAACTTTATCGAAGTGTAATTTTCCTGTTTGATGCCAGATGTTAATAGGAATATTTAATTGTGTCACTACGTTATTAATTGGCTTTGAGCCAAGGCTACCACCAATAATTAGAAGGTTTAGTTTTTTATTTTTGACGTTAGATTTGTTAGCTTTAAAAGCAATCGGATTACCAACAGTAGTAGCTTGAATAGAAGCCCCAAAGGCACCATCAAAGGCTTGAAATGTTTGGGTGGAAAATTTAGAGAGTATTTTGTTTGTGGTACCAGGAATGGAGTTTTGCTCATGAATAAATAAAGGCACTCTAAAAATCCAAGCAATCATGCCACCAATGCCAGAAGCAAATCCGCCCATACCTAGAGCAGCATCAGGTTTCGTTTTAATAAATACTTTGATAACTTGAAAAGTAGCCAAGGCTAGCAAAAAAGGTGCTTTGATTAAGCTCGCAAGACTTTTACCTCTTAAGCCAACTGCATTTACCGTGTGTAATTGAAAATTATTTTTAGGAACGATGTCATTTTCCATACCTTTTTTAGAGCCAAGCCACTCAATTTGACAGTGGTGATTTCTGAGTTCACTGGCAATGGCTAAAGCTGGAAAAATATGCCCACCAGTTCCTCCTGCCATAATGAGAATTTTTTTATCAGACATATTTTTTTTGTTTGGAGTATTCACAGCGATTTTCCATATCTATTCTAAGTAAGATACCAAGAGCAATCAATACAAAAATCATACTAGATCCCCCATAACTAATCAAGGGTAATGGAAAGCCTTTGGGAGGGATTAAGCCTAGATTCATCGCGATATTAACACTAAACTGCAATGATAGCCAAGTGCAAATACCAAAGCCAACATAAGAGCTGTATTTACGTTTTTGTTTTAGTGCACCTTTAGCAATCTTAAAACCTTTAAGCATAATAAAACCAAAGGTAAAAATGACAAATAGCATACCGATAATGCCTGTTTCTTCACCAATAATAGAAAAAATCATATCGGTATGTGGTTCGGGTAATTTGGTATATTTTTGAATGCCATTACCCAGCCCAACACCAGTCCAATCGCCTCTGGCAATGCCGATTAAAGCTTGTTTGGTTTGATAAACTTTTTCACTATTATTAACCCATAAGTCTGTTTGCCAAAACTGTGTAAGTCGCTGCCAGCGAACACCACCATTTAAGCCGTCAACATACAGCCAAACGCCAACTATACTAAGCAAGCCACTACCAACAAAGGTTAGTTGTGCAAGATAAACACCTGCTGCAAAAAGCATGATAAATGCTGTTAAGGAAATAATGATAGCAGCGCCTAGATCCATTTCTAATAAAATTAATACATCAGCTGAAAAGATAATAATAAGAGTTTTAATTAAACCCATCCAAGGTTTTTTAACATCCTTTTCTTGCCTAACCAGAAAATCAGCCATGTATAAAATCATGGCAACTTTCATCATTTCAGAGGGTTGAAATTTAAAAAATACAAAATTAATCCAGCGAGTTGAGCCGTTAACGGTTCTGCCGATAGGTTCAGGCAAAAATACTAATGCCAAGCAAACTAAGGTAAAAACAAAAAACCATTTGGCATATTTTTTATAGAAATATAAAGGAATTTTCAAGCAAACAAAAGCCAGAATTAAGCCGAATAAAATATAGATACTTTGCTTGAAAAAGTAGCTATAGCTATCAAAATGTCCTAATGAGGCAGAAAACGACATAATCCAACCAAACGTCAATAGTACGAGAATAGCAATAGCTAAATGTTTATCGGGTAATTGTCCAGTTTTTTCAAACATTTAGTGAGTATAGGTGTTAAATTCATAGTTATTTTAACCCTCGAAAGGTGTCTTAATAACTCTAATCAATCCTATATTTATCTTAGTTTTTTATTTTGATTATGGGATAATAGTTTCTTTTCAAAAAATAGCCCTATACCTATGATTTCTACTGCCAACATCACCATGCAATTTGGTGAAAAACCACTTTTTGAAAATATTTCTGTCAAATTTCAAGGCGGAAATCGATACGGCTTGATTGGTGCAAATGGTTGTGGAAAATCAACTTTTATGAAAATTTTAACGGGTGAATTAAAGCCTAGCAACGGTACAGTGAGTATCAGCGAAGGCGAAAGACTTGGTATTTTGCGTCAGGATCAATTTGCTTATGAAGATTTTCGTGTAGTTGATACAGTCATCATGGGTCATGAAAAGCTTTGGGAAGTTAAAAAAGAAAGAGAGCGTATTTATGCCTTGCCTGAAATGAGTGAAGCTGACGGTACTAAGGTTGCACACCTTGAAATGGAATTTGCAGAAATGGACGGCTATATGGCTGAATCATCAGCCAGTGAATTATTATTAGGTCTAGATATTCCTGAAGAGCAGCATTATGGCCTAATGAGTGAAATCGCACCTGGTTGGAAAATGCGTATCTTGCTGGCTCAGGCGTTATTCTCTGATCCTGAAATTTTGTTACTAGATGAGCCAACCAACAACTTAGATATTAATTCAATTAGCTGGTTGGTCAATGTACTCAATGAGCGTAAAGCTACCATGGTTATTATCTCGCATGATAGGCACTTCTTAAATGGAGTGTGTACTCATATGTCTGATTTGGACTATGGCGCACTCAATACTTTCCCTGGAAATTACGATCAGTTTATGATGGCTTCAACTGCTATTCAGGAAAAAATGCAGTCAGATAATGCTAAAAAAGAGGCGAAAATTAAAGAGCTTAAGCATTTTGTATCACGCTTTTCTTCAAACGCTTCTAAAGCAAAGCAAGCAACATCTCGCCAAAAACAGCTTGAAAAGATTGAACTTGACGACATTAAACCATCTTCAAGAGTTAGCCCTTATATTTACTTTAATCAAGAAAATAAGCTTCATAGAAATGTTTTGGAAGTTGAGGGATTAGAAAAAAGCTTTGATGATCTTCACGTATTAAAAGATATTAGCTTTTTATTTGAAGTGGGTGAGCGTGTAGCTGTTATTGGCCAAAATGGTATCGGTAAAACTACACTATTACGGACCCTAGTTGGTGAAATCAAAGCTGAAAAGGGCAAACTTAAGTGGAGTGAAAATATCAATATTGGCTATTATGCTCAAGATAATAGTGCTGATTTTAAAGAAGATATGACTGTGCTTGATTGGATGGCCCAATTTAAACAACCAAAGCAGAATATGCAGGATATGCGTGGCGTACTTGGCAAAATGTTGTTTGGTAAAAACGATATTATTAAAAGTGTTAAATCGCTCTCGGGTGGCGAAAAAGGCAGAATGTTATTTGGCAAGCTAATGCTACAACAACCAAATGTATTGGTGATGGATGAGCCAACTAACCACTTAGATATGGAGTCCATTGAGGCACTTAACCTTGCTTTGGAGAATTATGAGGGTACACTGATCTTTGTCAGTCACGATAGGGAATTTGTATCTTCATTATCGACCAAAGTTGTAGAATTAAAAGAAGACGGTATGCATTATTATTCTGGTAATTATGAGGATTACCTAAAGTCACAAAAATAAGCCTATGATTAAAGCAGTATTAAGAAGATTTGTAAAGCGTCAAAGCTTTGATTCGGCTTCCATACTGTCATTTAGTAGCTTATTCGCCCTAGTTCCTGGATTGGCACTAGGATTAAGTGTTTTTTCATTTTCTCCGTATTTTTACGATCTACAGCAGTATCTAGAGCAATTTTTGTTTACCCAGCTTCTCCCACAAAATCATGGGGTGGCTAAAGAATATATTCAGCTATTTATCAATCAAGCGCAATCTTTAAAAGGCATTAGCTCTGGATTTCTAATTTTTGCAGTAATGCTTTTATTATTTGAGGTGGATAAACGTATTAATCTTATTTGGCATGATGTGCATCATCGTCATTGGATGAAGGGGCTTATTTCTTATTTATTTGTATTGTTCTTGGGGCCAATATTTTTAGCCGCATCATTATTTTTAAGTTCTTATGTGGTTGCATCAGATATTTTCAATCAACTACCCATGATTATTTATGCGCCCGTATTTACCCCTCTAATCTTGTCCAGTGTGGGTTTTTCAATTCTGTATTATGCTGTTCCTTTAGAAAAAGTTAGATACATTAATGCGCTTAAAGCCGGGGTTATTGCAGCTTTACTTCTGGAGTTTATTAAATATGCTATGTTTGTCTACATACAATATTTTCCAATTTATGAGCTCATTTATGGCGCTCTCTCTGCATTAGTGTTACTAATGGTTTGGGTTTATTTGGCATGGCTTATTGTTTTATTGGGTGCTAGTTTTTGCTATTGCTTTGAAAACAAGGTTTAAAGAGTCATAAACTCTTGATAAAATTTTTTATCAAGAGTTCCATATCTAACAACTAGCGTAAAATTAGTAGCCTTTAATATCGTTCACTTTACTTATGTTTACCGGCATCATTCAAGCACTTGGCAGTATTAAAACTAAAGTCGTCCATGATAAGGGCGCTGTGTTTAGTTTTACCGCAACAAATTTTGATTTTTCCAGTATTGCCATTGGTGACAGCATTGCAGTTAATGGTGTATGTTTAACAGCTGTTGAAGTGGGACCTGATTTTTTTAAAGCAGATGTGTCTCAAGAGACGCTAAATTGCTCCATTTTTTCTGAGCTGGAACTGGGTGATCATGTTAACCTTGAAAAAGCGCTTAGACTCAATCAAGGTATTGACGGGCATTTAGTCAGCGGACATGTTGATGGAACTGCACAGGTTAGTGAGCAATTTAATGAAGGCGAGTCAACACGTTTTAAGATTAGTGCGCCAGATAATTTGGTAAAATACATCGCTAGAAAAAGCTCTGTATGTATTAATGGTGTCAGTTTGACTGTCAATAGTATTGTTGGCAATATCTTTGATTTAAATATTGTTCCACATACGCTAAAAGTAACGACTTTGGGTGAATTAAAAACAGGTGATCAAGTCAACCTAGAGGTTGATATTATTGCGCGCCATTTAGAGCAATTATTAAACAATAAATAATTATGATAAAAGCAACGATTGAAGAAATTTTAGAAGATTACAAACAAGGCAAAATGATCATCCTTATGGATGACGAAGATCGTGAAAATGAAGGTGATTTGATTATCCCAGCAGCGACCTGTACCAAAGAAGACATTAACTTTATGGCTACTCATGGCCGTGGCTTGATTTGCTTAACACTAACTCAAGAGCGCTGTAAACAGCTCAATTTACCACTAATGGTAGCGCAGAACAATGATGCTAATGGTACAAACTTTACCGTTTCAATAGAAGCGGTAGAGGGTGTAACAACAGGCATTTCCGCTGCAGATAGAGCTAAAACTATCTTAGACGCTGTTGCGCCAAATGCGACTGCAGATGATATTGTTCAACCAGGCCATATCTTTCCTTTAATGGCTCAACCAGGTGGTGTATTAATTCGTGCTGGACATACTGAAGCAGGCTGTGATTTGGCTCGATTGTCTGGGTTTGAGCCCGCTTCTGTGATTGTTGAAATTCTTAACGAAGATGGTTCTATGGCGCGACGTGATGATTTGGAAATTTTTGCTGAAAAACATGATATTAAATGGGGTACGATCGAAGATTTGATTTCTTATCGCATTGAAAACGAAAAAACCATTGAGCGCATTAATGAGCGTGAATTTGAAACTGAGTATGGTACATTTAGACTCGTTTCATTCTTAGATAGTATTTATAATGAAACTCATTTAGCTTTGGTTAAGGGTGAAATTATTGATGGTAAAGAAACTTGTGTCCGTGTTCATATGGAGGATACCTTTAGAGATGTTTTACAAGAAAGTGTGAGCGGCTTTAGTGTGGACAATGCACTTAAGCATATTTCTAAATCACCAAGTGGTGTTTTTTTACTACTTAGAAAGCAAAATGATCAGTCTATTTTGCAAAGTATGGATCATAGCTCACGCGTGTGGAATGACGTTAAAACATATGGTGTTGGTGCGCAAATATTATCTGATTTAGGTGTTAAAAAAATGAGAATCCTGGGTTCACCTGTAAAACTTAATGGCCTGAAAGGATTTGGCTTGGAAGTTACTGAATACGTAGATATTAAAAAATAAGGGGTTAGATGGAATTTAAATTTGACAAAAATGCAAATAGCAATTTCTTAAAAGACAGTAAGGTTGCTATTATTGTTGGTTATTTTTACCAAGATATTGGTGATAAGCTCTTATCAGCAGCTCAAGAAACACTCGATAAATATGGTATTGATAATAGTAATGTTAATATTTTTTACGCTCCTGGTGCATTTGAAATTCCACTTTTGGCTAAACGTCTAGCCTCACAACAAGCTAATGGTGCAAATTTATATGATGGCATTGTGACACTTGGTGCTGTTATTAATGGTGAAACTCCTCACTTTGATTTTGTTTGCAATGAATGTGCACGTGGAGTAGCAGATGTTTCTTATCAATACGAAGTGCCAACTGCATTTGGTGTACTTACTACCTCTAATATGGAGCAAACCATAGGTAGAGCGGGAGGCTACAAAGGTAACAAAGGCGAGGAAGCTACTATGGCCATGATTGAAATGCTTTATTTAATGCAACAAGCAAACGCCCAACACTTTTAATTATGGCTTTTAAAACTTCAAAACAGCGCTCACGTGAGCGAGTTGTTCAAGCTTTATATCAATATCTGGTATCAGGTGGTGAAGTGTTGCAAATTGAGCAGCATTTCTTAAATCAAAAAGAGGGAAAAATTTCTAAAGCTTTTTTCTCAAATCTATTTATTAATATTCTTAAAAATAGAACTGAGTTAGACTCGCTAATTGCACCAACTATCTCCAGAGAAACTGACGAGCTTGGCTCTGTGGAGCATGCCATACTCTACTTAGGTGCATATGAGTTACAAAACTCAATTGAAGTGCCCTACAAAGTAGTAATTAATGAAGCTCTTGAAATTGCTAAACTTTATGGCGCAGAAGGTGCCTTTAAGCTGATTAATTCCTCATTAGATCAATTGGCTAAAGAACTTCGTAGTATCGAAGTTAACGCTTAACCTCTTAAAACTATTATTTTTTGACAAAAATAAACGTATAGTATGAGTGCTAAAATTGTAAAAAATCCTCTAGATAAGCTTCCAGAGATTCTTAAGAAAAGATTAAATAAAAATCTATGTGTTTGCAACGAAGTCAAAAAAATTGATATTATCAAAGCAATCGCTAAAGGTGCAAATACAATAATGAAAGTTAGAGATCAAACCTATGCAACAGGTGGTAATGGTTGCTGTACTCGTCAGGTGGAGCGATTAATTGAATGTATTCACTCAACAGAATAATTAACTTAATAAACACTTATATGGGGCAATAAAAATGAAATTAAGCGTATACCTTTCCGGTGAAATACATACTGATTGGAGGCAAAATATTATTGAAAGTTGCGCACAGAAAAATCTCAATATCTCTTTTTCATCTGCTGTGACTAATCATGAGGCGAGCGATAGTGCGGGTGATTTGTTAGGCGAGGAAGACAATCAATTTTGGAGAGACCATAAATCTGCAAAAATCAATGCAATAAGGACTAAAACTTTGATTGGAAATTGTGATGTAGCTATTATTCGTTTTGGAGAAAAATTTAAGCAATGGAATGCAGCTTTTGATGCCGGCTATTGTGCTGCTTTAGGTACGCCATACATCACACTTCATGATGAAGATATTAATCACCCTCTTAAGGAGGTAGATGCGGCAGCTTTTGGCTGCGCATCAACACCAGAGCAAATAGCCGACATTCTAAAATATGTCAGCACTAAGTAATCAGTTTCAGTGAGAGATAGACGATAAGATATTAGTCTAAATTAGGTGATAACAATCTTTCTGCATCTTCAAGTGAAACGCCTTTACGAGTGGCATAATCTTGAACTTGTTGTTGATTGATTTTTGCCACACCAAAATATCTAGCATCTTCGTTAGCAAAGTACCAGCCACTAACACTAGCTGTTGGTAGCATGGCGTAAGAGCTGGTGAGAGCCATACCGGTATTTTTTTCAACATCTAGCAAATCCCATAGCTTGACTTTTTCGCTATGCTCAGGGCATGATGGGTAGCCTGGAGCAGGGCGGATGCCGCGGTATTTCTCTTCAATTAGCTTGTCATTATTAAAGTCTTCTGCACTATAGCCCCATATTTCTGTGCGTAATTTATAGTGCATCATTTCAGTAAAAGCTTCAGCAAAACGGTCAGCCACAGCCTTGATCATAATTGAATTGTAATCGTCATGATCAGCCTCAAAAGCTGTTACTAATGGTTCAATATTGATACCAGCTGTAACTGCGAAGGCACCCATGTAATCTTGCACACCACTTTCTTTAGGAGCGATGAAATCACTCAAACAAAAGTTAGGGGTGTTGCCTTTTTTATCAAGCTGTTGACGCAGATGGTTAAGTGTCATGAAGACCTCGCCATTTTCATCGCTTAGCTCAATATCCTCATTAACACTATTTGCCGGGAAAATACCGACGACAGCATTAGCCTGTAATAATCTCTCATCGATAACTTTTTTGAACATGGCTTTAGCATCTTTAAATAAGGCGGATGCTGATTCACCCACTACTTCATCAGTGAGAATATCGGGAAATTTGCCTGCAAGCTCCCAAGTGCGGAAGAATGGCACCCAATCAATAAATTTAAAAATTTCGTTTAGATCATAATCTTTAAACACTTGAATACCGAGTTTTTTAGGCTTGGTAATGTTGTTAAATTTAATACTTGGTTTGTTTTTTCTAGCTGCTTCTAGGCTAATGAGTTTATTTTTGCCTTTATTTGCACGTCTAACTCTGACTTTTTCATATTCTTCTTTAGTGTTACTAACCAAAGCGGGCTTTAATTTTTCAGATAATAATGATGTTGCAACACCAACTGCTTTGGAGGCATCCTTAACATAAAACACACCCTTGTCATATTGTGGCTCAATCTTAACAGCTGTGTGCGCAATTGAAGTCGTAGCGCCACCAATCATTAAGGGTAACTCAAAGCCTTGACGTGTCATTTCTTTGGCAACAGAGACCATTTCGTCAAGTGAAGGGGTTATCAAGCCAGAAAGACCAATAATATCAACATTTTCTTTAATAGCAGTTGCCAGAATAGTTTCAGCTGGGACCATTACGCCTAAGTCAATAATCTCATAGTTATTACATGAGAGTACTACTCCAACAATGTTTTTACCAATGTCGTGTACATCACCCTTAACAGTTGCCATTAAAATTTTGCCACGAGCTTGAGAGCCACAATCTTGTTTTTCTGCTTCTAGGAAAGGATCTAGGTAAGCAACTGATTTTTTCATTACTCGAGCAGATTTCACCACTTGAGGTAAAAACATCTTGCCATCGCCAAACAAATCACCTACGACATTCATACCGTCCATGAGTGGACCTTCAATCACCAGAATAGGGCGGCCTAATTTGTCTAAAGCTTCTTGAGTATCTTCATCAATAAACTCAGTAATCCCTTTAACTAATGAATGTTCTAGACGCTTTTCAACTGACCAAGTACGCCATTCTAAATCTCTTTTGTTTTCTTGAACTTCACCAGTGCCTGAAAATTTTGATGCAAGCTCAACTAGTCGTTCACCTGCTGCCTCGTCGCTATTAAGTACTACATCTTCCACGGCTTTTTTTAGCTCAGGGTCAATGTCATCGTAAACCACCAATTGGCCAGCATTAACAATACCCATAGTCATGCCAGCTTTTACTGCATGGTATAAAAACACCGAGTGAATCGCCTCACGAACTGGATTGTTACCCCTGAAAGAGAAGGAAACATTAGATACACCACCCGATATTTTTGCAAATGGTAGGCTTTTGGTAATTTCACGGGTAGCTTCAACAAAATCTACACCATAGTTGTTATGCTCTTCAATACCAGTTGCTACTGCAAATATATTCGGATCAAAGATAATATCTTCAGGTGGGAAGTTTACTTCATCTACTAATATGTTGTAAGCTTCGGTACAAATTTCAATTTTTCGCTCTTGGGTGTCTGCTTGACCTTCTTCATCAAAGGCCATCACAATAATTGCTGCACCATAGCGCTTACACAAGTTGGCATATTTAACAAAATTGTCCTTGCCTTCCTTAAGAGAGATAGAGTTAACAATTGCCTTGCCTTGCGTACATTTAAGTCCGGCTTCAATAATATCCCATTTACTAGAGTCTACCATTAGTGGCACTTTAGAAATGTCAGGCTCAGAAGCAATCAAATTCATAAAACGAACCATAGCTGCCTTACCATCTAGCATGCCTTCGTCCATATTGATATCAACAACCTGTGCACCATCTTCTACTTGTGCTCGGCAAATATCAAGAGCCTCTTCGTACTCTTCGTTAAGAATGAGGCGTTTGAATTTAGCAGAGCCGGTAACATTTGCCCGTTCACCAACATTTATAAATAAAGAATCCTCACCTATATTAAAAGCCTCCAATCCTGACAGGCGACACTCTGGCTTGATATCAGGGATTTTACGTGGACTAACATCTGCAATTGAATCGGCTATGCATTTAATATGTTCAGGGGTTGAGCCACAACAACCACCTAAGATATTAACCAAACCAGAGGTTGCCCATTCGCTAACTTGCTCACTCATGGTTATGGCGCCAAGATCATACTCGCCAAATTCATTGGGTAAACCAGCATTTGGGTGTGCTGAAACATAGACATTAGCCACACGAGACATTTCAGCCACATATTGGCGCAATAAGTCAGGGCCTAGTGCACAGTTAAGGCCAATAGAAATAGGATTGGCATGACGCAATGAATTATAAAAGGCTTCAGTCATCTGCCCAGATAATGTACGACCTGAGGCATCAGTGATAGTGCCAGAAATCATAATTGGCAATTCAATATTATCCTCTTCAAATACCTGCTGTACGGCAAAAATAGCCGCTTTAGCGTTAAGCGTGTCAAAGATAGTTTCAATCAAAATAATATCTGAGCCGCCTTTGATAAGGCCGCGTGTAGATTCCATATACACTTCAACCAATTCATCAAATGTAACGTTTCTAAAGCCAGGATCGTTTACATCAGGCGAGAGTGAACATGTGCGTGAAGTGGGACCAATAACACCAGCAACGAAACGAGGTTTCTCAGCTGTTGAAAACTCGTTACAAGCTTCTTTAGCAAGTCGTGCACTTTCAACATTGATCTCATAAGCAAACTCCTCCATCTGATAATCAGACATTGAAGTTTTTGTTGCATTAAAAGTATTTGTTTCAACAATGTCAGCGCCAACTTCTAAATATGAGCGATGAATATCTTGAATGATTTTTGGCTGGGTTAATGATAAAAGATCATTATTACCTTGAACTAGAACATGCCAATCTTTAAAGCGCTCACCACGATACTGCTCTTCACTAAGTTTGTGCCTTTGAATCATGGTGCCCATGGCACCATCTAGCACTAAAATTCGCTGCTCTAAAAGGCTTTGTAATATCTGTTTTGTATTCATGATCGATATTATACCAAAAGCTTATAAGCACCCATACGCCATAAATTCAGCTTTATAATAAGATTAAAATTACATATGAGTATACAAATGAAAAAAATGTTGTTAACTGGACTGCTTATTGGTAGCTTAAATGCACATGCATTTCTAGATTTTAATAGTTATGGATCTGATTACAAAAATAATGATTGGCCAATTTGGACACCAATGTTTTGGATGGAGAAGGCCTCAGATAGTAGCATGTTTCAAAATAGTAGTAATTCTAAGTATGGTTACCCATACAACAATCGTCCTTACAATGTTGGTGCTTCGCAATTCAATATGGCCAATATGCCAACGCCTAATCAGGCATTTCAAGCTGAATCACAGCAAGCGCCAAGCCCAACTTATATGACGCCAGCAGCCATGTCATTCTCTAATTTAAATAACAGGTCCTCTTCGCCAGTTCGCAATCTACCAGGCCCATATCCATCCAATTATAATTTTTCTGAACCAAGATCTCCTTATGGTAATAGGTTTTAATATCAAATAAAACTTGCAAATCTATATTATCATGATATAATATAGATTCTTTAATTTTAGATACGGAAATAAGACAATGAAAAAACTTTTAGCAATAGCATTAATCGCAGCTTCTTTAAGCGCAAACGCTTTTTTTAACAGCAATGATATGCCGTGGAACAACAATTACAACAACAGCAATGGTTACCAAAAAGATAATGGTATGTTTGGCTACAACCCATATAACATTATGGATCCACGTTGGTACATAGAAGAAATGTCAAATATGATAGATGAGTTTGATGATGAATTCAATAATGACAACAACAGCTGGAACAATAATAATAATTTTAATGGTTACAATCCATATAACAACTTCAACAGCCCATACAATAACACAAGCGCACCCCAAGCGCCTGTTGCACCAACTAAGTAAGTTTTAGTTAGTTTGTAAGAAAGACCAGCATTAATTGCTGGTTTTTTTTCGACCATTCAAAATGAATAAGTGGTTTATAATGAGGTTTATTAATAAAAAAAGGGAGGGGTATATGAAAAAAATCATCACATTATCACTAATGGTGGTGGCGTTAAATGCATCATCAGGTTTTGGTAATGGTCCATGGGGTAATAATGGCTGGAACAATGTTAATAACGGTATTGTTGCTCATAACCCATATTCAATGATGACACCAGATTGGTTTAGTGAGGAAATGAATGACATGATGGATGAGTTTGATACTAGTAAAAATACACCTTGGAATAACAATAATTTTAATAATCGCAGCCCTTGGAATAATCAAAATTTTAATAATCGTGGCCCATTAAGTAATAACAGCCCATGGCAAAATCGTAATTGGAATCAAGGTCCTTGGGAGAATTCACAGCCTTTCAATTTCCGCAACAATTCATTTGGACCGATGAACAATGGTCCATGGAACAGTGCAACACCTATTCGCAATACACAAACAAAATAAATATAACAAAACAAGGAAAATCATGAAAAAAATAATCGCAACAACATTAATGACTGTCGCACTAAGCGCTTCTGCTTTTAGTAACAATTGGAACAGTAACGATCCTATGAACTTTGGCAATAAAACTCCTTGGAGCAATGGGGGCAATGTTGGTAATATGAATAATGGCCCATGGAGTAATAACTCTTGGGGTCAAAATATTCCAATGAACAATAGTAATTGGGGTCAAAATATGCCAATTAATGGTAGTAATTTTAATAATGGGCCTTGGTCAAATAATGGCAATTGGGGCAATAATATGCCAATGAACAATGGCAACTTTAACAACGCACCCTGGAAGGGCGGAAACAATTTTGGCCCAATGAAGATGGATTCAAATATGAGTCCGTTTAACAATGGCGCTAATGGTCAGCCATTTAATTTTGGTACCAGCACTTCGCCATTTAAAATGGATACAGGTTCAAATTCATTTGGCCCAATGAACAATGCACCATGGAACTATGGCTATAATCAAGCCATTCCTGCCACTGCTGAAACAAGTGAAACGCCAGCAGCAGAAGCAGCTAAGTAGTTTGTAGTTTTTTTTGAAGAGCCGGCTACATGCCGGCTTTTTTGCATCTAAAAGAAAAAACTACAGTAAAGCCTACAAGTAAAAGGCACCTAATTGGGGTAAAATATTTGTCCAAATTATCTATCTTTAACATAGGGCAGTAACATGAGTACAGAGTGTTTATTTTGTAAATTAAGGAACCAAGAAAGAGTTATTGGCGAGTGTGATCTGACCATTACTTTTATTGATAATTTTCCAGCTTCACCTGGCCATACTTTGGTCATCCCAAAGCGTCACTTTGCAACTTACTTTGAGGCCAGCGAGGAGGAATTGTTGGCAATTGGCATTGCCGTGCAAAAAGCAAAATTGATTCTTGATAAAGAATTCTCACCTGACGCTTACAATATTGGCATTAACAATGGAGAAATGGCTGGTCAAAGTATTAAGCATTTGCATGTACATTTAATTCCACGCTATAAAGGTGATGTTGAAAATCCAAAAGGTGGTGTTCGTTGGATCTTAAAAGATAGAGCTAATTATTGGGACAATAAAAATAATGAGTAATACGGCTAAATAATTAAAAAAATAGTTTGTATCAATTCTTGGCTCAGTGTATAGTTCAAACTAATACTATTTAATTCTTGAGGAGAATCGACATGACAAACACAAAGCGCCATATTATCAAAACTTGCTTAGGGCTAACATTAGCTATTAGTGCTTTGGCGAGTGCCAATTTTGGTAATCCGTCTTCCATGATGTCGCCTTTTGGTGGGCAGGGTGTTTCTCAATCTCAAATGCAACCTTTTGGTAACTCTATGCCGTGGGGTGCTCAAGGCTATTCTCAGCCTAGATATTCTAACTCTAGATACCCGACACCAAGACAAAGATATTCTCAGCCCACTTATAATCCTATGCCATGGTCAACAAATTCAACACCTGCTCGTCAAGCTAGTAGACCGGTACAATCTTTTGGTGGGATGAGTATGATGCCATTTAATCCAGGTATGCAGCCTCAGAGGCAATATCAGCAGCCTCAGTCTTCATTTATGATGCCAGGAATGGATCAAGGTATTCGAACAATGATGGAGCCAGGTAAGGTTATGGCTGAAGAAGCAACGCCAGGTGTTTATATGAAGCCAACTTGGCGTTAATCTTTATTTTGGTTAAACCAGCGATCTAAATGATTAGCGAAGGCCTGTCTATCTGCTTGGCTTAGTGGCGCTGGACCTCCAGTTTGCATACCACTTGAACGTATTACATCCATAAAATCACGCATACTGAGTTTTGATTTAATGTTGCCAACGTTAAACAATTCCCCTCTTGGGCTTAAAGCAAGGCCACCCTTGGTGATAACTTCATCTGCCAAAGGTATGTCGCTAGTGATCACTAAGTCACCTGGATTTAAGCGCTTAACAATCTCATTGTCAGCCACATCAAACCCAGCTCCTACTTGAATAAAGCTAAGGTAGCGAGAGGGTGGTAGATATAGTGCATGGTTAGCAACTAGAGTTGTTTTAGTTTGAGTGCGATCCGCTGCTTTAAAGAGGATATCTTTAATAACAACAGGACAAGCATCTGCATCAATCCAAATTTGTACGGGTGATTTGTCAATCATTAATTATTAATCAATAGTTTCGCTAGGGTGATTATCCCTATTGAAAAAGGTATATGTGTCTTATATATCTTTAATAAGCCTGAGATAGGGCGTTGAATCTATTGATTATTAGGTGTATAGTAAAAGTGACTCATTAGAAAAATAGGAGATAATGTGAAAATTAAGAGCATGGTAGCGGCTGTCACAGAGTCTATGTTTATAACTGGAACTTCTATGGCTGTCCAAATACTGGCCAAAGAATATACTCAATCATTAAAACCTCAAGCCAAGATAAATATTCAAACCGTACAATCTTGGCATAAAGGTTATAAGTCAGATATTAAGCCTTGGTCAAAGTTAAATACTCTTGGATTAAAAGGAATGGCTAGAATGTACAGTCACGGAATAAAAAGGGTATAAAAAAAGCCTGTAATAACAGGCTTTTTGAGAGTTTTTTATATTATTGAAATATATTAACTCTAAAAAGGAATATCGTCATCAAAGCCATTGTCAACAGGTGCAATTGGATCTTGTGTAGGTGCTTGCGCTCTAGGTGTATTTGGTGCAGATTGTTGGCCACCAGCTTGGGGTGCTCCACCCATTGCTCCGCCTTCGCGGCGATCTAGCATTTGTAATGTACCATTAAAACCTGAAACAACCACTTCGGTTGTGTAACGATCAGCGCCTGATTTATCTTGCCACTTTCGAGTTTGTAGCTTACCTTCAACATAAACCTTAGAGCCTTTGTCTAAATATTGGCCAGCAATTTCAGCTAATTTACCAAATAAACTAACGCGATGCCATTCTGTTTTCTCTTGTTTTTGGCCAGTATTTTTATCTGTCCAAGCCTCGCTGGTTGCTACCGAAATATTAGCAATTGCATTGCCATTTGATGCAAATTTAACTTCTGGCTTTTGGCCTAAGTTACCTACTAAAATTACTTTATTAATGCCTGCCATAATATTTTTTCCCGTAAATTTTTAATGTTTTTCAGTGTTCATACTTAGCGCAATTAGCCACCAAATAAATGCGATAAATGTGGTGAATAAGAATACACTATTTAGACCGAGTGTGTGATAAATCCATCCGCCAACAATACCACCTACGAATGCCCCTAAAAATTGTGAACTAGCGTAGAAACCCATTGCTAGTCCACGTTTATCGCTGGTTGCTGTTTTGGCGATTAGTGAAGGTAATAGCGCCTCTAAGGCATTAAATGCCGTAAAAAATAAAGTCAGAATAATAAAGAATGTAGCGTAATTTAAAGTAGTTTGATAAAACAGCATTTGACTTAACGCTAACAAGAATATCGCTAACAAAAAAATGGTTTTAGTCTTTTGATATTTAGTGGCAATAATGATCATTGGAACCATGCCTAAAAAGGACAAAATAATAACAGGTAAATAAATTTGCCAATTATCTTGAATGGAAAGAATATTGTTTTCAAAAAGAAAAATTGGAATGGCGATAAATGCACTAGTGAGAATTAAATGCAAAGCAAAGACGCTAAAATCGAGCCTGAGTAAAGCAGGTGTTAAAACACGCTTAAAATTTTTAATTGATAATTTATATTGCTTTTTTGGTTTGGCATGCGGCAATGTGGCTACCACTAGTAGTGCTACAATTGAAAGTGCTGCAATTGTCCAAAAAAGCCCAGAAATACCAATCTGATAAACAATAATAGGGCCTAATAATAGAGCCAACATAAAAGCTGCGCCGATTTGAACACCAACAAGTGCATTGGCTTTAGGGCGTTCATTTTCACTAATATAATCTGCTAAAAATGCCATGAGTACTGCAGAGATAGCGCCTGCACCTTGTAAAGCTCTACCAATTACTACTTGAAATATATCATCAGCAGTAGCAGCAACAATACTACCTATGAAAAAAATAATGAGACCTAGTATCAATAAAGGTTTTCGCCCATATTTATCCGATAAATAGCCAAACGGAATTTGAAAAAATGCTTGAGTTAGTCCGTAAGCACCAATAGCTGCACCAATTAATAGTGGTGTAACGCTTGTATAGTTGTTGGCATAGACAGAAAAAATAGGAAAAATCATAAATAATCCCAACATGCGTGTTGCCATAATAAGGGATATTTTTAGTGCGAAAGATCGCTCTAGTTTTGTCATGAGCGGCTAATATGGATTAGTTTTCTAGCGAATAATGTGGCGTATATAAAGGATAACTTTGTTTTAATACACGACGAGCATCTGTAGCAAGAATTGGCGTATTAATAATGTCATAGTTATGAGCCATTAAATGAAGTGCAGCAGGAACAGAAGGTGTATTTGGATATTTTTCTATAATATACTTGCTACGGTTTATGGCTGCAATGTTGGCGCCTTTTCTGGTGTAGTAAATGGCCACAAACAATTCATGACGAGATAAGATGTTTCGAAGTACTATCAAGCGAGTTTTAGCTTCTTCAGTGTATTCTGTTTTAGGAAATTTATCAATCAACGCTAAGTAATAATTAAAGGCATCCTTTACTGAATTAACATCACGTTGAGCATTGTCAGTAATGAAATCATCTAAGATTGAGCGAGATTTATCTTCTGAAATTACACCGCGCAAATAATAAGCATAAGGCGTAGAGAAGTGATTAGGGTAAAGTTTGATGTAGCTATTAAGTCGATCAATTGCTGGGTCGTAATCTTCACTCTTGTAAAGTGCATAGGCGATCTCTAATTTTGATTGCAGAGCATATTTCGAGCCTGGGTAAGCTGCCTGAAGCTGCTCAAACAGTTCAATAGCTTTATCCATAGAGCCTGCTGAAACTTGTTCTTTTGCCTGATTAAAAAAGGTTTTTGGAGACCAGCCTTTGGTAATTGATTCACGCTTTTTCTCCTCCTCCCAGAAACAGCCACCAAGAAATAATGTAAGCAAAGGTAAGATTAGAATAAGTTTTTTCATGAATTTTTGCACAAATTTATTATAAATATGCAAAGCATTATACTGATACCAAAGTATTATAATGGAAAAACTTAATTCTAGATTTACCTCAAATTACATGTCAAAAATTCATTCAAGAGTTCTAATTAGCGATCTATGTGAAATACTTGATTTATATATGCCTAAATCTCAAGTAGAGAAGGTTTATCAAGCTTATATTATTGCAGCAACAGCTCATGATGGGCAATATCGAAAATCAGGAGAGGCCTATGTATTTCACCCTCTCTCTGTGGCAATGATTTTGGCAGATTTACAGCTGGATTATTACTGTATTGTGGCTGCAATACTTCATGATTGTATTGAAGATACTAGTGTTACTTATGAGGAGATTAAACGTGATTTTGGCTCTGAAATAGCACATATTGTTGAGGGCGTTTCTAAATTAACTGGTTTAGAATTTCATACAACCGTTGATAGGCAGGCGCAAAATTTCCGAAAATTGTTCCTAGCAATGAGTGACGATATGCGAGTAATGATTATTAAACTGGCTGATCGACTGCACAACATGCGCACTTTAGACTCTATGCGCAGAGATAAGCAGCTAAGAATTGCCAAAGAGACAGTTGAAATCCATGCACCAATTGCCAGAAGATTAGGTTTGAATGGTATTAGAGTTGAATTGGATAATTTATGCTTTGCCGTTATTCACCCATTCCGTCATAAAGTTTTAGTGAGTCAAATTAAAAAGCAATGCGGTAATCAAGATAAGGTTATTAAGCATATTCAAGATCAGCTAAATACTCGTTTGGCACAAGAGGGGCTTTCAGAAGTTGAGATTAGTGGTCGCCGCAAGCAACCTTGTAGTATTTACAAAAAGATGAAAAGCAAGAATTTGAAGTTCAGTCAAGTATTAGATATGTATGCCTTTCGGTTGATTGTTGATGATGTTGCTCAGTGTTATCAGTCACTTGGTGTGATTCATAATCTATATAAGCCACTACCTGGTAAGTTTAAAGATTATGTTGCATTGCCAAAATCTAACGGTTATCAATCGCTACATACTATTTTATTTGGCCCTAATAAAATTTTTATTGAAGTGCAAATTCGATCTAAAGATATGCATTTTGTCTCCGAATATGGAATTGCAGCACATTGGCATTATAAAAGTGACTCGAGCGGCAACTCTGAATTGGCTAACAATTGGCTGGGTTCGTTGCTAGATATTCAGCAAAATTCAGGTACATCAGTTGAATTTTTGGAAGAAACCAAGAATGATTTATTTCCTTCAGAAGTTTTTGTGTTTACGCCGGGTGGCGATATCATTCAATTACCATACCGAGCAACTGTGCTAGATTTTGCCTATATGGTGCATACCAATATTGGGCATAAAGCGGTTAAAGCTAAAATTGACAAAGTGAGTGCACCTATTTCAACACAACTTCGCTCAGGGCAAACTGTTGAGATTGTTACCGATAATCAGGCAAAACCACACCCATCTTGGCTTCAAATGGTAGTTACAGCGAAAGCTAAATCTGCAATTAAGGTTTATCTAAAATCACAATCTGCCTCAGAACTTATTCAATTAGGTAAGTATTTACTATCTAATGCGCTTAATTATCTGTCGATCGATTCAGAGGCTATTAGTGATGAAAAATGGCAAACTTGTATTAATGAATTGGGGTGCGACTCTTTAGATAATTTACATTTACGAATTGGCCTGAGTGAAATTTTGATTTCAGTGGTGCTAAATAAATTACAAGATGACGATGGGCAATACGAAGTTCAAAATATTAGAATTAACTCGACTCGAGATAAGGCCATTAATTTTGCTCATTGCTGTTACCCGATTCCTGGAGACAAGGTATCTGGTATTTTAACTATATCAAAAGGAATGGTTGTACATCGATCTAATTGCCCCAATCTGATTCGTTTAAAGAGTAAGCAGGCGCAATGGCTAGCTATTGACTGGAAAAATGATGAACATGAGAGTTTTGATGTTAAGATTGCAGTTGATGTGGATAATCAGCGTGGGGCGCTTGCCTCAGTTGCGAATGAGATATCAAAGTTCAAAAGTAATATTGAGCATATTGCTGTTCAAGAAAAAGACAACTCTCTTAAATCTCTTGATTTAGTCATTAATGTAAAAGATTCTAGGCATTTATATGAAATTACAGAATCTTTAAAAACACTTAAATTTATTCAAGGTATTCGTAGAATTTAATCAATTATTGCATGCCAAAAGAGCACACCACTGCTAGCTATTTGGTTAAAATTAAGTTAATTATTTTATAGGTATTTTTATGAATTGGACAGACTCTCTAGATATTGCAATTGCTTTAGATGAAGCGCACCCTAATACAGACCCTTTAACAATAGGATTTGTAGATCTTAGAGCTATGGTTATGGCGTTAGATGAGTTTGATGATGCTGCTGAAAAAACAGGTGAAAAAATTCTTGAAGCTATTCAAATGAATTGGATTGAAGAGAGAGAATGACTAGACTTATAGTTGCATTCTTAGCGTTTTATAGTGCAACAGCTTTTGCTGTTTTAGAAGTTTTGATTCTAAAAAAAGCTGAAGATGCTTTTCCTATTGTCATTTCTCCATTCTTAGTTAAAGGCGACGCCAAACAAGGTGAGCTAATTGCAAATATTATGCGCGATAATTTTAATCGCTCTGGTGAATTTAGTGCCTCTAGCGCTGATTACATTGTCACCAGTAAGGTTGATTTTGATAAGTGGCAAGCTAAAAAAGCCGAAGCCATTGTTATTGGTAAACTTGAACAGGTTAGTAAGAAAATTTTTAATGTTGAAATTGAATTACTTGATGTGTATTCGAGAAAAACTCTCTATGCCAAAAAATTTGCCGTTCACAACAGCGGCATTAGACGAATTACTCATTATTTATCTGACCAAATATATTTTGCATTATTGGGCGAAAAAGGGTCGTTTGATACTCGCTTAGCTTATGTAACTGTTGCCAATAAAGGCCAGGGTAAACGTGAATATCGATTAGAAATATCAGACTCTGATGCGCAAAATCCTCAAACCATTCTTAGAGCAGCTAGTCCAATCTTATCACCTGCCTGGTCACCTGATCAAAATAAGATAGCCTATGTGTCTTTTAAAAATGGCCAATCTGAAGTTTTTATTCAATACCCATTTGTGCGCCGTAAGACTCAAAAGCTTCCATATTTTGATGGCATTGCTTCAGCGCCAGCTTGGCATCCTAATGGTGAAAGTATTGTTTTAACATTATCTAAAAATGGCAATAAAGATATATATTCCTACCACTTGAAAGATGATAAGCTAACTCGATTAACCAGTGATGTAAGTATTGATACAGAGGCAAGCTACTCCCCTGATGGAGAGCGTATTGCTTTTACCTCTAATCGTTCAGGACAAGTCCAGGTTTATATTAAGCATCTAAAGACTGGAAAAATTAACAGAGCTACTTTTGCAGGAAGTTATAACGCCAAAGCTGTCTTTTCGCCTGATGGTAAGAGTTTAGCGCTAGTTCATCGAGTTGATAAAGATTATCGTATTGCATTATTGGATATTGCCACTAAAGATTTAATGGTAATGACTCAAAATAAGTTAGATGAATCACCATTTTTTTCACCTAATGGTAGTATGATTATCTTTGCCACTAATAAAGATGATTCTGGTGTGTTATCAGTAGTTTCTATTTTAGGCCGTGAAACATTTGAGCTAGCCAGTAAAGCTGGCGAAGTTCGAGAGCCAAATTGGTCACATTATTCTAAATAATATAAGGAGATTCACATGTTAAAAATTACTTTATTAACTTCAGCTGTCATATTATTGTCATCTTGTACGTCTACAGTTGAGGAGCTTTATCAGAAAGTTTCACCAAGACCTGCTCTAATAACTGAACAAGAGAATATTGCTATAAATCAAGAAAGTATTATTGCAGCTGATTCTTCTAGCTTTCAGTCACAAGAATTTAAGGGTAGTCATACTCGAACAGCAGCTCAAAATAATGCTGCTAGAATGATTGTTGCTCAATTAAAGAACTCAGGTACCAAGTTCGTATTAAACTTTTCTTATGATGGTAGTGAGATTGATGAGGCCGCAACTCAAGAAGTTATTAAACATGCAAATTTCATGCGTGACAATCCAACGCTTGATTTGCGCCTAGAAGGGCATGCAGATGAGCGAGGTACCCGTGAGTATAATTTAGCATTGGGTGAAAACCGTGCTTTAGCTGTTAAAGAAATTTTAGGTTTATACGATTTATCTTCTCGCGTAAAAGTAGTGAGTTTTGGCGAAGAAAATCCAGTTGCTCAACTGCATGATGAAAGTGCCTGGCAGCAAAATCGACGCGTTGAGTTTATATATCAGTAAAGAGTTATGCAACGTTTTTTCTTAATATTTTTATTAACTGTATTTGCTTGGCAGCCAGCTTCTGCTGGCATTAATACAGAAAAAGTGATCATGGATCATAATAAAAAAATTAAGCGCCTGGTTCGGACTAATAAATCGCTGAACGGTAAAATCGAACAACTAGAGCAGCAGCAACGATACAGCAGCAAGAAAATCACCGAACTTTTTAATTTGATGGAATATAAAAAATCTAGTGCTGTGGTTGAGCAAACCATGATGCGCGTTCGTGAACACAATAAAAAAGCCAAAAAAATATACACCAATGCTCGTTCATTATTAGTAACAGATCAGTATGATCAAGCTGTTGTATTATTTAAGAAATATTTAGATATTTATCCTGATAATAATCATGCATCAGATGCGCACTATTGGTTAGCTAAAACCTATTTAGCACAAAGAAAGTACTCATTGGCTAAAAATACGTTTGTAGCATTTCAACAAAATAGCCCTCTACATCACAAATATGCCAACTCCATGTTTGAATTGGCAAAAGTATATGTTGAGCTAAAGCAAGTTGAAAAATCTAAAAATTTGCTAAATAGTATTCTGAAGAAATTTCCGTCTCATCGAGTTGCTAATCAAGCTCAGCAATTACTCGCAAAGATTTCACCCACTGAAAAGACTAATAGCAAGCCTGAACAGCTAAACTAGTATGAAAGTCTTAGAAATTCCGAATTTTGCTTTGGATACCCTGTGCCAGTTAAATATCCAGCGTTATCCATTTTTATTGGAAAGCGTTAATCATAATATCAATAATCGCTATTCTATTTTGTTTGCTCACCCACAGCAGGAACTGGTGCTAGAAAACCTAACTGATTTTAATTTTTTAGATAAGTTATCGTTACTAGCTTCTGCTAATGACACTCAGCATTCACACTTACCTTTTACAGGCGGTTGGTTTACTTATTTATCTTATGAACTAATCGGCCAAATCGAGCCTACTTTATTAAAGGGTTTACATAATAGTGCTTTGCCAGTTGCGATCGCGGTAAAAATTCCCTGCGCTGTTGTTGTTGATCATCAATTGGATAAAACTTATTTATTAGATGAAGATGATAATAAAACAAGAATAAACCAGGTACTAAGCGACATTAGGCAAGCTAAATTAAATAAAATTTTGCCTGAATTTTTGGGAGAATTAGCTTGTGAGGCGGATGCTAAATTCTTGTCTGGCGTTGCAAAGATTAAAAACTATATTAAAGCGGGCGATGTGTTTCAGGTGAATTTATCACGTGCTTGGAAATATACACTGAAGAATAAGTGTAGCGCCACACAACTTTATAATTCCTTAAAAATATCTAATCCAGCGCCATTTTCAGCTCTCGCTCAATTTCAAAATTTTAGTATTATTTCTTCTTCTCCCGAGCGTTTATTTAGTGTGGATGGCAATAAAGTTGAGACACGTCCTATTGCAGGCACCCATCCTAGAGGTGAAGGTGTTGAGGATGAAGTGCTCAAACAGTGTTTGATCAATCATCCTAAGGAGCAAGCTGAGCATATTATGCTACTTGATCTAGAACGCAATGATTTGGGTAGAGTTTGTGAGTATGGCTCAATTGAAGTAAATGAGGTGATGACTTTAGAGACTTATCCTTATGTTCATCATATTGTGTCAAATATTAAAGGCACTTTGAAGTCGTCAATCACTATTAAAAACTTAGTGGAGGCATTATTTCCAGGTGGTACTATTACGGGATGCCCTAAGATTCGTTGCATGCAGATTATTTCTGAATTAGAGCAACAGGCTCGAGAAGCTTATACAGGCTCTATGGGATACATTAGTAATAATGGAAAAATGGACTTTAATATTCTTATTAGAACTATAATCAAACAAGATAAAAACCTGAGCTTTAGAGCAGGCGCAGGTATTGTCTTTGACTCTAACCCTAAGCGTGAGCTAGAAGAAACGACACATAAAGCTCAGGGGATTTTAAAGGTGTTCTCTTAGTTTACTAAGGTTTAAATTTTGATGTCATGGGGTAGCGACGCTCTTTACCGAATGCATTTTGTGAAATTTTTGGCCCTGGTGCACTTTGCCTGCGCTTATATTCATTATTAAGCACTAATCGACTAATACGCTCCACAGTTTTTTGATTAAAGCCTTGTTGGACAATATCTTTAATCGCAAGTCTTTGCTCGATAAACAGCTCAAGAATAGTATCTAGCTCGTCATAAGGAGGCAATGAGTCTTGATCAGTTTGATTGGGTGCAAGTTCTGCTGAAGGTTCACGATCAATAACACGTCCAGGTATAACATAGGATTGTGTGTTTCGATATTTAGCCAGTCGATAAACCATGGTTTTTGATACATCTTTTAGCGGGGCAAAGCCACCTGACATATCACCATACAAGGTGGCATATCCAACTGCCATCTCTGATTTATTACCCGTTGTTAATACTATTTTTCCAAGTTTATTTGAGACAGCCATTAGCAGGGTGCCACGCACTCGAGCCTGTAAATTTTCTTCTGTGGTATCAGCTTGCAAGCCACTAAATAAATCACTAAGCTGAGAGTTAAAACTTTCAACCATTGGATGAATATTAATTTCTTGATAATCAATATTCATCGTGCTGGCTTGAGCTTTGGCGTCTTCTAAGCTCATATTAGAGGTGTAAGTGTAGGGCATCATAATGGCTTTAATATTTTCATTGCCAATTGCATCTGCAGCAATCGCCAAGGTTAATGCAGAATCGATACCACCAGATAGGCCAATAACCACACCATTAAATACACCATTTTTTTCAATATAGTCTTTGGTGGCCATGACTAAGGCATCGTAAATCATTTTTTCATTACTTATGATTTCAATAGGTTCACATGGTGTTGCCAATGAAATAGTTGTAGCTTTATAGAAGGGTAATTGATGAGTCACTTGTGCTTTAGCATTCATAGCAAAAGAGCCACCATCAAAGATAATTTCATCTTGACCACCAACTAGATTGACATAGATAAAGTCAACTTGATTTTCAAGTACGCGTTTTTTAACTTCCTCGAGTCGTATTTGGTGTTTGCCCATATGAAAAGGGGAGGCATTAATGCTAACAATGGTGCTAACACCATATCTGGCTGTTTCATTAACGATATCAGCATTCCAGATATCAGCACATACTAATAGCCCAATACGCTGACCTTTGATTGTAAAAACAAAAGGCTTATTGCCTGCGCTAAAGTAGCGTTTTTCATCAAAAACACTGTAATTAGGTAGATGTTGTTTGTGATAAGTCTGGACCTCTTGTGCTTGGATTAAATATGCAGCATTGTATAAATCACCCTGATGTTTATGAGGTGCACCAAAAACAATAGATATAGTTTCAGGAATAGAATTTTTAATTAAATCAACCTTTTCCTCAACTTGGCAAATAAATCCAGCTCGTAATAATAAGTCTTCTGGCAAATAGCCCGTTAATGATAATTCTGGAAAAACCAATAAGTCAGCACCTTGTTGGGCAGCTTCAATGCTTAAATTGATGATTTGTTGAGCATTATTGTTTAAATCGCCAACAATAGGGTTAATTTGTGCGATATCAATTTTGATAGACTCAGAGATATTTGAAAGGTTTTCTATCTGCTCCTGCCAAAATATAGTCTTCAATTTGTCGCCTTTCATTTTTGCATGCTCGAGCTTAGTATTAGCAACTACTTCAGCAGGATTGATATTCAAAATATCAGCAAATAGCCAGGCATGAGTTTCAGAAAGGGCGGATTTTCCTGATTTATATTTACTTAAATTAGACTGGTTTATACCGTACTCTTGAGAGATCTTATAGTCTGAAAAGCCAGTCTTTTTGCGCACTTTGGTTAGATAATCTTTAGTTTTATTCGCCATATTTTTAATCTATTTTTGCTTGTTATTTTTACCTATTATAGTTATTTTTTACCACCCATGTAAGTGAGTTATATTAGTTAAAAAATACAACTAGTGGTAATATCACCATAAAAACAATATAACCTATTGATTTTTAATTAAATTAATTAGTATTAATTTTTATTATAAAAGAGTCTTTACACACCATAAAAATCACGGTATATTGGGCTCAAATAAATAACTAAATGAGGAAAATATTATGAATCAAATGCATGCACATCTACTAGCAGAGTCAGAACTAAAAATTGAAACAGTTAAGATTCAGCAGCAAGCTTATTTAGGCGATGCTGAGGCTCAATACAAATTAGCTGATATTTTTCAAAAAGGACAAGATGTTGCTAGAAATACAGCGAACGCTTTTTACTGGTATCAGAGGGCTGCTAAGCAAGGTAATTTGCCAGCACAGTTTAATGTTTGGTATGCTTATTTAACTGGCGAAGGCATTCAAGCCAACGAGCAACTAGCAGAAAAATGGTACGCTAGAGCAACTCTTAAAAATTCTAGTTCATCAGAATCTATCATTACGCAATTAATCGGAACAACCATTCAGTAATTTTTATCTATTAATTTTTCCAGGGGGAAAAATGAACTTAGCATTACACACCATTATCTATTCGTCAGCCGCTATTATTATGTCATTAAGCATGGCATTAGTTCACTAGCGATGAAATTATCAAACTTTATTAAGCTAATACTGTCTATAAGCGTCTCTTTATTTACTAGCATAACATTGGCCTCAGCTTATAGTAGCTACTCGCCAATTGTTAATTCCAAGCAACTTAGTATCATTATTACAATTACCATCTTATTAGGTTTGGCATCCTTTTATCAAAAAAGAGCTTAGTTTTTTTTATTTAAACTTTACACATGATGTTTTTTTCAAGTTAAACTTCTTCTCAGTAGTATTTTTTTAAGTACTACATTTTTAATTAATCTCAATGAGGGGAAAATAATATGAATAAATTGTTAAAGCTTTCAGCTGCATCTCTATTAGTCATTACCGGCTTTAGTGCAAATGCAGATACGTTAAGTGATGTTAAAGCAAAAGGCAGCTTAAGCTGTGGTGTATCAACAGGAACACCTGGATTTTCTAATCCTGATTCAAGTGGAAACTGGTCTGGTATGGATGTTGATGTTTGTCGTGCTATTGCAGCAGCCACTTTAGGTGATGATCGAAAGGTTAAATATGTACCTTTATCAGCAAAAGAGCGCTTTATTGCATTACAGTCTGGTGAAATCGATGTATTGTCACGTAACACAACTTGGACGCACACTCGTGATACTTCATTAGGTCTTAACTTTGCTGGCGTAAATTACTATGATGGCCAAGGCTTCATGGTGAAAAAATCATTAGGCGTTAATAGTGTTAAGGGTTTAGATGGGGCTTCTTTTTGTATTCAAGCGGGAACAACAACTGAGCTTAATTTAGCTGATTATTTCCGTTCAAACAACATGAAGTTTAAAGCTGTTACTTATGATACTTCTGCACAAACCAAAGGTGGCTTTGAAGCGGGTCGTTGTGATGCATTAACTTCTGACGTTTCTCAACTAGCTGGCCTTAGATCAACACTTAAAGATCCTAGTTCTGCTGTAGTTTTGGGTGATGTTATTTCTAAAGAGCCTTTAGGTCCTGTAGTTCGTCAAGGTGATGATAACTGGTTTAATATTGTTAAGTGGTCGCTTAATGCGATGATTGAAGCAGAAGAGCTAGGTATTACTTCTCGTACTATCGACAGAACTTCTACTAGTCCTGGTGTGCAAAGATTACAAGGTAAAACTGGTAAGCTTAATGAGCACTTAGGTCTTAACAAGGATTGGGCTCGTAATATCATTGCACAGGTAGGTAACTATGGTGAAAGTTTCGAGAGAAACATCGGCATGTCAACACCTATTGCGCTTCCACGTGGTGTAAACCAGTTGTGGATTAAAGGTGGTATCTTGTACTCTCCAGCGTTTAGATAAACTCTAAATAAAACATATAAAATGGCTAACTGATACAGTTGGTCATTTTTTTTATAAAGGTTTTTTATGTTTATAAAACTAAAATCACTGCTATACAACAACGAAGTTAGGGCGATTGCATTTCAGGTTCTAGCGGTTGTTTTTATTGCTTATTTTGTTTATCAAGCTTTTGATAACATGATGCTTAACATTGAGCAAAGCGGTATTAGAAGTGGTTTTGGTTTTCTAAATGATGAAGCTGGTTTTGCTGTCAATGATAATTTCTTTTTGACGTATTCGCCAACTTCAACTAATTTACAGGCATTTTATGTCGGTATTATTAATACTTTAATTGTCGCAATAACAGGTATATTTTTTGCTTCAGTTATTGGTCTTATTATTGGTATTGCTCGTTTATCTAGCAATTATCTGATTAGAAAAATGGCTACTGTGTATATTGAGATTTTTAGAAATATACCAATATTGCTACAAATTCTATTTTGGTATTCAACAGCGCTTAGCGTTCTCCCATCTACTAGAAATAGTATGAATTTTTTGGATAGTGTTTTCCTCAATTCAAGAGGATTATTCTTGCCTAAATTTATTATAGGAACTGAGTTTTATCTCGTACTTGCAAGTTTTATTATTGGTATTGTTACTTATGTTTTTATTAAAAAACGTAGCACCAAAAAACATGATGAAACGGGAATTGCAACCAATACTATCCCTCACTTTTTAGGACTTGTAGTTCTACTCCCAATTGCGGCCTTTTTTGTTTTTGGTGCGCAATTAGAATATCCAGCTTTAAAGGGTTTTAATTTTCAAGGCGGCACAGACTTGTCTATTGAGTTCTTCTCTTTGGCTTTTGCTTTAAGTATTTACACAGCCACCTATATTGCTGAAGCTATTCGCTCAGGTATTGATTCGGTGGATAAAGGGCAAAAAGAAGCAGCAGCAGCGTTAGGGTTAAGACAAGGCCAAGCAATGCGTTTAGTGGTATTACCACAAGCACTAAGAGTCGCAATACCGCCAATTATTAACCAATACTTAAACCTTACTAAAAACTCCTCTTTAGCAACAGCAGTTGGTTATTCAGAATTAGTTACTATATTTTCAGGTACGGTTTTGAATGTAGTAGGCCAAGCGATTGAAATTATTGCATTGACAATGTTGGTTTATTTGACAATCTCACTCTTTATCTCATTAGTCCTAAATATTTTTAACAAGAAAATGGAAATCAAGGGTAAATAACTATTATGGCAGTCTATCCGTTAAAAGAAACAAAAAAAGCGCCACAATCGCAAACAAAGGTCATTCTATGGCTGAAAGAAAACTTACTTTCATCTACATCTAATGTTTTACTTACTCTTGTAGCGCTTTACCTTATTTATCTAATCTTGCCACCTATTTTAAACTGGACAATTTTTGATGCCAATTTTGATTTAAATGCGGATAACGACTCTTGTGGTCGAGAGGGCGCTTGCTGGGCTTTCATTTATGATAATTTCAAGATGTTTATTTATGGATTTTATCCTGAAGAAGAGTTATGGCGTATTGACACTATGTTTGGCCTTATTGTAGTCATGATCATGTTTGGATCTTGGATTAAAAAATCACAATATAGAATGCATTATATTATCGGTGCTTTCTTAGTATATCCGGTTGCTGCCTTTTTCTTGCTTCATGGAGGGTTAGGTTTAGAAGTTGTTGGAACTGATAAATGGGGCGGGCTTACCTTAACCATTGTAGTGGCCGCCGTTGGTATTGTCGCTTCTTTTCCATTAGGTATTTTATTTGCTTTAGGGCGGCAGTCTAAAATGCGCATCGTACGATTTATTTCAGTTGTGTTTATTGAATTTGTAAGAGGCGTGCCACTGATCACTATTTTATTTATGGCGTCAGTTATATTACCTCTATTCTTTTCAGTAGGCATGGACTTTGATAAATTACTTAGAGCTCTAATTGGCATAACTCTTTTTCAAACAGCCTATATTGCAGAGGTTATAAGAGGTGGACTGCAAGCTATTCCTAAAGGTCAATATGAGGCAGCGGACGCTTCAGGTTTAAATTTTGTACAAAAAACCACCCTTGTTATTCTGCCACAAGCTTTAAAAATATCAATCCCTAATATTGTAGGATCATTTATTGCGTTATTCAAAGATACGACGTTGATTTTAATTATTGGACTGTACGATATGTTAGCGATAGTAGGCGCAGCCACAAGTAATTCTAGTTGGCTAGGCAGAAACTCAGAGGGCTATGTTTTTGTTGCTATAGTCATGTGGGTCATACTATATTCTATGAGCCGCTACTCAAAAAAACTTGAAGTAAGATTTAGCACAGAACATAAAAATTAAAAAAGGAAAGAAGTTTATGAGCAATCCAACAGATGACAGACTTTGCTGCGATATTATTGAAATTAAAGGGCTGAATAAGTGGTATGGAGAGTTCCATGCATTAAAAAATATCGATTTAACAGTTAAAGAAGGTGAAATCATTGTTGTTTGTGGGCCATCAGGCAGTGGAAAATCTACTTTAATTCGCTGTATAAATTTTCTTGAGAAGTTTCAAGAGGGCTCTATCATAGTTGATGGGACTGAGTTAACAGACGATGTTAAAAAAATCAGACAAGTGCGTTCTGAAGTGTCAATGGTATTCCAGCATTTCAACTTATTTCCTCATTTGAGTATCATTGATAATCTAACACTAGCACCAATCTGGGTACACAATGAAACTAAGCAACAAGCAAGAGAAAAAGCATTAACTTTACTGGACAGGGTTGGTATCAAGGACCAAGCTGAAAAGTATCCAAATCAGCTGTCTGGTGGCCAGCAACAGCGTGTTGCAATTGCTAGGGCGCTATGCACTTCACCTAAAATAATGTTATTTGATGAGCCGACATCAGCGCTTGATCCAGAAATGATTTCAGAAGTATTAGATGTTATGATCGAACTCGCTAAAGAGGGCATTACTATGCTCTGTGTGACTCATGAGATGGGTTTTGCTAAGAAGGTTGCCGATCGTGTTATCTTCATGGATGAGGGTCAGGTTATTGAGCAAAATACACCTGATAAGTTCTTTGAAAATCCAGAATCAGAGCGTTTGCAGCTGTTTCTAGATCAGATATTAACCAATTAAACCTAATTTAAAGAATGCTTTAGGGTGTTTTGAGTGTTATTTACCTAAATTATAGGTTTAGTTTTGATAAACTAGGTTTATTAATCTTAAACAAATCTTTATTATGCCCTGGTTTGGAAAAAACAAAAAACAAGAGTTGGATCAAAAACTTGATGATAAGCAAGGCTGGAATAAAGACTTAAAGCTTAATAATTCAATTTCAAATTCAGCCAAACAGCAAGGTTTTATTTTTGAAGAAAACATTGATGCAAAAGTAGTTATAGATACATCAAGTACTAAGAAAGGACTAAGTTGTAATATAGAAGAAATAAGCTCGGAGCAAGTTCAAGTATTAAGAAATTGCCAACTAGAAAGTAGTGCTGAGGAGTTGATGAAAATTCTAAAACGCACACATAAACATCGATTTAAGAATGATATTTTAAATCCCTTGTTGGATTGTCATTTTTTTGAACGCACCATTCCGGAAAAACCAAAAAGCCCAAAACAAAAATACAGATTAACAAGTAAGTTTTCTCGTTCTAAAATAATTTAGTATGGCAAAACGACAAATAACAGCTTAATAGTCAAAATTCTGCTATTTTTTCTTCATTTCTTTCAAATTTTAGATTTAAGAGGTTTTTTCATAAAATCGATGAAAGTATTTGGATTGATGTAGAATCGTTAAAAATTGGACGTTTTTAATTATAATATATAAGTCATTGATTTTTAACTAATTTATTTATATATTCCCTTATTTTTCGGTTTTTTCGTGTTTTTCACCTTATAATATGATTAATTTTTAGCTATGTATTTATTTTAGATATGAGTAGATTTTTCTTCTTCATTATTTCATTGTTATTGAGCGTTAGTTCATTGGCTAGTTCCACTGTTTTTGCAATTAATGATGATAGCGCTATTCGATCAGAAAGAACTAATCTTAATAATGAGAATGTCATCAAGATTATTGGTAAAAATCAACCTTTACAGCGTTTAACAATGCATTATTCTGGATGGTCTTTAGTTAGCATTGATGATCTTAATGGTTGGATTTTGTCTGAAAAATTGACCTCTATACCCCCTATTTCAGATTTAAAAAATATTAACAAAGCATCTGATACCCTCGTAACCCAAGAGAAATTATTGGCGCAACTTAAAGATAAAATGCAGACTCTCACCCAGAAAAACTTTTTATTGGAGAGTGAAAATAATCGTTTAAACACGTATATTGTTAAGCTTAATGCTGATTTGAAGACTTCGAATTCAACTTTCGAACACTTAGAAAAAGACCAAAACCCACCTAAATTAGAAAACTCTGACGATTTAGTTCCACTCACCAATGATAATTCTTTCTTCTCTTTTATGGGTATTTTAAATATTAATTGGATTTATTTAAGTGTCACTATTTTGATTGTATTATTGACTGCTATTTTCTTTATTTATAGTAAGAATAAGCGTCAACATTTCGATCTTAATACCATTAAACGTCATTAATTATGCCTGCTTTAGAGGTTAATATTGACAATTTTGAGGCGCTTGTACTAGAGGAGTCTCACCATCGATTAGTGGTTTTAGATATTTCAGCTGAGTGGTGTGGGCCATGTAATGTTTTAGAGCCAATCATTAATTCTGTAGCATCAGAGTATGATGAAAAAGAGTTTTTACTGGCCAAAATTGAAGCGGAAGATGAAAATATGAAAATTGCTGGGCGCTATGGTGTGCGTGGATTTCCAACTGTTATTGCTTTTATTAACGGTGAAGAAGTTGATCGTTTCCATTCTGCTCAAACTCCAGACTTTGTAAGTAATTTTATCGATATTAATCTTAGTAAAATTTAGTCTTTAATTGATTTTTATTACTGATAATAAGTTCGTATAATTTATATTATGTTAAATAAGTTATATTTTTATGTCTAATCCTTTTTGTATCCTATCCCCTGCTAATATAATCTCATCTTTTTAGCTATTTTTAAATACTTAGCAATTCAGACCAATTAGTTGTAAATCTATTTGATTTAAAATCACTTCTTGGTAGCCAACGATCATTACCAAGTTCGCTTGCATAGCGTAATAATTTACCATATGGATGTTTTTGTAATGATTGAGTTGTATTATTAGCCATAAACATGTCTTGCTGGCTCTTATCCGGCGTTAGGCTTCCTAGCATAACACCGCCCTTATAAAACTTATAGCCTGGTTCGTAAATTTGCTTAAGTATTTTTGCACATAATGGTATCAATAATCTTTCATCGCTAACAGGTGTACTCATACCAATCGTTTTTGATAGATTGATGCGTGAAATATTTTTTTTAAAAGGGTTTGTGTAAATATAAATACTCATAGAGGTGGCTGCCAAAGACTTCTGATTAAGCCTATTGACAGCCTTTCTGGTTAAACTTGTCAATGCTTGGTTGATCTCGTCAAAATCGCTTAAATCGAGTCCAAAAGAGCGTGAAGATACAATTTGCTTCCTAGCTGGTTCAATTTCTTCTATTGCCAGACAAGAATAGCCATATAGCTCTCTATATATACGCTTGCCATTAACGCCTAATAAGGTTTCAATAATTCCAATATCAGCCTTGTAAAAATCATAAGCACTGTTAATTCCAATCTGCTGTAACTTTTGGGCTGATTTATTTCCAATACCCCAGATATCAATCACCTCAAAAGAATCTAATAGCTTTTCAAAGCGTTCAATTGGTAAGGTATCGATGTCAAATACTCCATTAAACCTTGAGTAAATTTTAGCAATACGATTGGCTAGTTTTGCTCGTACCTTTGTGCTGCCAATACCTACGCAAACCGGAATACCCGTCCATGATTTAACCTGGTTTTTTAGTGTTTGCATGTATGTATTCAGGTTTATTGTAAAGCCTGATAAATCTAGGAAACTCTCATCAATTGAATACACCTCTTGTATAGGTGAATATTGGCTAATAACTTTCATCACTCGAGATGACATGTCACCATATAAAGGATAATTAGATGACTTAACTACGACTGATTTACTAATCATTAAATCTTTCATTCGGTAATATGGCACACCCATCTTAATTCCGAGTGATTTAGCTTCATTAGAACGCGCAATAACACAGCCATCGTTGTTACTGAGGACCACAATAGGTTCTCGCTCTAATTTAGGCTCAAACACTCGCTCACAGGATGCATAAAAATTATTACAATCAATCAGTGCAAATTTTTGCTGGCTGAATTTAGGCATATTGATGAATAGTTGACGTAACAACACCCCAAATAATAAGCTCATTGCCTTCACTAATCTCAATATCTTTAAATTCTGGATTTTCAGCTTTTAAGCTAATTTTTCCTTTGTATTTATGTAGTCGCTTAACAGTAAATTCACCATCTACTACGGCGATTACTATTTTTCCACTTTTAGCAGTTAGAGACTTATCCACGACCAGGATATCACCTGGATGAATTCCAGCATTTAGCATTGACTCACCTTGTGCACGTACAAAAAAAGTAGATTCCTGATGGTGGATCAGATGCTTATTTAAGTCAAGACGATCCTCTAAGTGATCATCTGCAGGAGATGGAAATCCAGCCTGCACACGTGAGGAAAAAATAGGGATAAACACATTGGGCGCATTAAAGTCTGGTTCAAGCACTTCTACATCAGACTTTAATTGAGATTTATATACATTTAAAGTCGATTTAACGGTGTTTACTAGACTAACTGGCACACGCATTACCTTGGTGTCTTCTTTAAATTTACCCGAATTTTTCTTACGGCCTGCGCCTATTCTAGCGCCACCATGAGTTTGTATTTTTTGATTCATTTGAATATTGTAACATTAATCAAATAAATCAGTTGGTTTTATTACAAACATTGTAAAAAGCATAATGATAATTTTTGTAACGGTAATGGCATTATCGACCTACCTGGTGGCTATTATTAAACGAGCAGGGATATAAAGTAATTGTATAATTTGTTTAACCATCACCCTACTCAAACAAATGAATCATTCGGATCTTTATCAAGTTAAACTTCAAGGCCAGGAAAAATTATTTGAATGCGCTCATTCAGACTCTATTCTTGATGGTGGCCTGCGCCATGGCTTGTCGATGCGCTATGAGTGTAGTAATGGTACTTGCGGCGTTTGCAAAGCCAAACTTGTTAAGGGTGATATTGAAAAGATCAAACATCATGATTATGCCCTCACTGCTGAGGAGATAGATAATCAAGAGTTCTTAATGTGTTGTCATGCACCCAGCTCAAATCTTGAGATTGAGCTCGATTTGATTGGAGATGTTCGCTTAATTCCTCTTCAAAAAATTCAGACTAAAATCAAAAGCATCCGTTTTGTTAATGAAAACATGGCGATTGTCAGTCTAAGAACGCCACGCTCTAAAAATTTACAATTTATGGCGGGACAAGATGTTGAGTTAAACTTTAAAGGGTTGGTGTCTCGCTACCCTATCGCCTCATGCCCGTGTCACGGCATGGAGCTTGAGTTTCATATTCGAAATCTTGATATTGATGAATTTTCACAATTAATTTTTTCTCATAAAATCAAGGATAAAGATAAAGTTGATCTAACAGGTCCTAAAGGTGTATTTGTCCTTAAAGAAATGTCAGACAAGCCTATGGTTTTTATCGCATGGGATGGCGGATTTGCACCAATTAGAAGTTTGATCGAACATGCTTTTTCATTGGAAATGCCTAATTCTGTTTATTTTTACTGGGCTTATCCAAGTGTTGAGCCTCGCCCTTATTTTGATAACCATGCGCAATCTTGGAATGCTGTGATGGATGATTATTACTATCAGTCAATTGCTTGTGAATTTGATCGAAATAGTCATAATGATTGCCACAAGGTTGCAAGGCAAATTTATGATTCTTTGAATCATGAGATTGTTAATCAATCAGAAGTCTATATTTCTGCACCAGCAGAAGTGTTGATTTATTTAGGTGAATTTTTATTAGAAAATGGCCTAAATGATGCTCAATTGATCGCTTCACCGATTTAGTTATTTTTTAGATAAAAATCTCACTTTTTTAGTGTGTTTTTCGCCTCTAATTTTTTTTATTCTTTCTCCATCTAGCTTTGCGCTTTTTATTATAAAAAAGTAATATTATTACATTATAAATTGATAATATTTTTAAGCTAAAAGCTCTAAATATTATTTTAATTTTTTTTATTCTCTCAATCCCTTTTGCACCAATGTATTTGTTAAATTAAGCTATCTTTTGACATTTTTACCACTTGCAAAAAACATCAAAATACACTATATTTAGTTGCAGTTATCTTTTATGAACACTATATGTAGTGTTTTGAACTCAGGGGAGTAAATGAATCAAAATATTAAAGTCACCAAGCGTAATGGCCAGCAAGAGCCGATCGACATGGAGAAGATTCATCGTGTTGTGCATTGGGCTTCGCAAGACCTAAAAGGGGTTAGTGTTAGTCAGGTTGAAATCAATGCACAATTAGCATTTTTTAATGGAATTAAGACCGAAGACATCCATGAAACAATCATTAAGTCGGCTGCTGATTTAATCTCAAAAGAGGTGCCTGATTACCAATATTTGGCGGCTAGATTGGCTATTTTTCATTTGCGTAAAAAAGCTTTTAAATCTTTTACACCCTCTGCCCTTTTTGAGCATGTGAAAAAATTTACTGATTTAGGTATTTATGACAAAGATATCTTAGATAAATACACCCAAGCTGAAATTGAAGAACTGGATGAGTATATTGATCATTGGCGTGATATGAAATTTTCATATGCGGCTGTCAAACAGCTTGAAGGTAAGTATTTGGTACAAAATCGTGTAACTGGTGATATTTATGAATCACCACAGCAGCTGTACATGTTGGTAGGCATGTGCCTATTTCAAGAATATGAAAATGAAGCTCGCATGTCAATTGTTAAGCGTTTTTATGATGGTGTATCTAACTTTAAGATCTCACTACCAACACCGATTATGGCAGGTGTGCGCACACCAACGCGCCAATTTTCATCCTGTGTTTTAATCGAAGCAGACGATGACCTTGATTCGATCAGTGCAGCATCAGGCGCTATTGTTAAATATGTTTCCCAAAGGGCTGGTATTGGTATTAATGCCGGTAGAATTAGAGCGATCGGCAGCCCTATTCGTAATGGTGAAGCGACACACACAGGCTGCATTCCTTTTTATAAGCATTTTCATACAGCAGTTAAGTCTTGCTCTCAAGGCGGAGTTCGTGGCGGTGCAGCTACCCTTTTCTATCCTTTATGGCATCTTGAAGTTGAAAGTTTACTGGTATTGAAAAATAACACAGGTACGGATGAAAATAGAATTCGTCATCTTGATTATGGCGTTCAATTTAATGGATTGATGTACCAACGTTTTTTAGCTGATGGTGACATCACTTTATTCTCTCCACATGATGTGCCTGGCTTGTACGATTCTTTTTTTGAAGATCAAGATCAGTTTAAGCAATTATATGAAAAATACGAGCAGGACAGCTCAATTCGTAAAGAGACGATTAAAGCCAGAGATTTGTTTGCTAAATTTATGCAAGAGCGTGCCAACACTGGACGTATTTATCTGCAAAATGTTGATCATTGCAATACTCACGGTGCTTTTGATCCAAAAGTAGCGCCAGTGCGCCAATCAAACCTTTGTATGGAGATTACTCTACCGACTAAGCCCTTACATTCAGTTCAAGATGAAAATGGTGAAGTGGCGTTGTGTACACTATCAGCCGTTAACCTAGGCGCATTAGATTCTATTGATGAGTTAGAGGATGTTACAGATATTATTGTACGTGCGCTAGATTCACTACTAGATTATCAAGATTACCCTCTTAAAGCGGCAGAAATTGCAAGTATGAATCGTCGAACTTTAGGCATTGGTGTTACCAACCTTGCTTACTATTTGGCAAAAAATGACGTTAAATATTCTGATGGCTCCGGCAATGAATTGGTTCACACTACCTTTGAAGCGCTTCAGTATTACGCTCTTAAAGCCTCCAATATTCTGGCAGTTGAAAAAGGTGCTTGTCCTTTATTTAATGAGACCCATTATGCACAAGGTATTATGCCAATTGATACTTACAAGAAAAATGTCGATGATTTTTGTGGTTCTGAACTTAAACTAGATTGGGATAAATTACGAGCTGATATCATGACAACCGGTTTAAGAAATTCAACACTGACCGCGTTAATGCCTTGTGAAAGTTCTTCGCAAATTTCTAACTCCACTAATGGCATTGAGCCACCACGTGGTTTTGTATCTATCAAGCAATCTAAAGACGGCATCTTGAAGCAAATTGTGCCAGATTATGAAGCGCTTAAAGATAAATACGAATTACTTTGGGATATCAAGGGAAATGAAGGTTATTTACAGCTTTGCGCTATTATGCAAAAATTTGTTGATCAGTCCATTAGTACAAACACACATTATGATCCTTCTCAATTTAAAAATAATCGAGTGCCGATGAAACTATTCTTGATGGATCTTTTAACGGCTTATAAGTACGGTGTCAAGACTCTTTATTATCATACGACACGTGATGGTGGCGGTGACGATATGCTTGAAAAGGAAGATGATAATGCTTGCGCTGATGGCGTTTGTAAACTTTAGGAATTAAATATGTCATACTCGATTTTTAATAAAAAAATTACGAATACACTGACTCAGCCTATGTTTTTTGGCGATACGGTTAACGTTGCACGCTTTGATAAGCAAAAATTTGAAATGTTTGAAAAACTGACTGAAAAGCAGTTGTCATTTTTTTGGCGTCCAGAAGAAATTGACGTTTCCAAAGATAAAATGGATTTTGCTAAGTTGTTGCCCAATGAAAAACATATTTTTCTTTCTAATCTTCAGTATCAAATTCTTCTAGATTCCGTGCAGGGGCGTAGTCCTAATATTGCATTTTTGCCTATTGTATCTTTACCGGAGTTGGAAAATTGGATTGAAACTTGGAGCTTCTCTGAGACTATTCACTCGCGATCATATACCCATATCATTCGTGCTATTGTCAATGAGCCAGGCGCTGTGTTTGATGATATTATGAAAACAGAGCAAATCATTGAGCGTGCTGAAAGTGTTTCTAAGCATTACGATGAATTAATTAAATGTTCACAAGCTTATCTTTTACATGGTGAGGGAGTGCATAATCTAAATGGTGAGCAAACTACCATTGATTTACGATGTTTAAAACGTAAGCTATATCTGACTATTATGTCTGTTAACATTTTAGAAGCGGTGCGTTTTTATGTGTCGTTTGCTTGCTCTTTTGCCTTTGCAGAGCGTAAGGTAATGGAGGGTAATGCTAAAATTATTAAGATGATTGCGCGTGATGAAGCGCTACATTTAACTGGTACTCAGCATATCATTAACATTATTCGCGAAGGCAAGGACGACCCTGAAATGACTGTTATTGCAGCGGAATGCGAAAAAGAAGTTATTCAAATGTTTAAAGAAGCCTGTGATCAAGAGAAAAATTGGGCTGAATATTTGTTTAGAGATGGTTCAATGATCGGTTTAAACGCTGAAATTTTAAAGCAATATTTAGAATATATTACCAATATACGCATGAAGGCCATTGGTCTTAAGCCTTTATTTGAAGATCGTAGCAACCCACTACCCTGGATCAATCATTGGCTTGATTCTGATAATGTTCAAGTTGCTCCTCAAGAGACAGAAATCACTTCTTATTTGGTGAGTGCTATTGACAATACACTCGATGAAAATGATTCAGATTTTGGTGATTTCAAGCTCTAATTAGCCAATATGTTTAGAATCGATGTTGAGAACATCAACGGCAAAACTGAATCACTTTATGTCTATGGAGAACACTCGATTCTAACGGAGCTTGAAGAGCACAATGTAGTGATTAATCATTCTTGTCGCCAAGGGCATTGCGGCTCTTGTGTGTTATTACTGTTAAAAGGGGATGTTAGGCATCAAGATTGTTTGGTGCCTTTATCCCAAGGTGAAATTTTAGCGTGTCAAGCAAAGCCTATTACCGATATTAAGATTGGCTCAAGAAATTGACAAACTGCGCAAATAATCAAGAATCTCTGAGCTACTGCCTTTAAATATAACACGGTCTAATTTTTTTTGGATTTGATAGTTATACATAGGGTCGTAATAATCAACCAAGAGTGATTCAACAATAGGCAAAAAATCATCAAAAGTATTGCTATTTTGATAGCTTGTTAGTGCAGACTCTACTTGTAATTTCATCACTTTATAGTGCTCAAGCCCTAGTCTTTTTTGAATTTTTTCAAGGCTTGTGAGCCAATATTTAGCAAAATTATCAAAACCATTAGCTTGATCTTGGATTAAGAAGTTTTGATACATATTAATTACATAGGCGTCCATACTAACTTGAATACGCTCATCGGTTGTTGCATCAAGTAATATTAAATCTGCTTGAGATGTTTTGTTTTTTACGCAATCAGGAATATGCACGGTTCCTACATTAGCACCTTCATCTTCAAATACTAAGTGTGAATAATTTTGCTGCTTAATAAGTTTAATGGCCAGCTCATTTTCAAAAGAAATTTGAGTCGGTTGGGCTGTAGTTGTATTGCCGAATGCAGACCCTCTGTGGTTAGCCAGACCTTCTAGATCAACCATTTGTTGAATATGCTCAAGTAGCAAAGTTTTCCCACAGCCAGTTTGTCCACCAATAATGATCGGCGTAACTTGATTCATGACTCGCTCAGTTTCATCAATCAAGTATCGACGTAGCGCCTTGTAACCCCCTTTTAACCGTGGATAATCAATGCCTGACTCTTCATAAATCCATTGTTGAGTAATTTGACTACGTAAGCCACCACGAAAGCAATATAGGGCGCCATTAGGATTTTTCTGGATAAACTCCAGCCAGGCTATAACTTTAGCCTGTTTGTCTTCGCCCTGAACTAATTCATGTCCTAGTTCAATAGCTTTTTCTTGGCCCTTATTCTTATAACAAGTACCAACAAGCTCCCGCTCTTGGTCACTCATGAGTGGCAAGCTTTGCGTATGTGGAAAAGCACCCTGTGTAAATTCAATAGGTGCACGAGTATCAAACATGGGGGTGTTGTTGACTACCAGAGAGTGAAAATCTTCAATCTGAGTCAGCGAATTAGGCATTAATTCTTACAGTCGTTTGGGTGTGTGCAATAATTTCACCAATCGCTTCAAGCTTAAACCCAGCTGCATTCATGGTATTTTGAAATTCCTCTTGCGCTTCGTCATTAACCATAACAAGTAGCCCGCCACTAGTTTGTGGATCACAAATTATTGATTGAACCTGATCACTCATTTGACTTAAATGATGTCCATAGCTGTCGAAGTTTCGCTGAGCGCCACCTGGAGAGCAGCCATTGGCTAAATAATGTTGAATATTTGGTAAAGTTGGTACTTTTTGATAATCGATAATAGCAGATACCTTAGAGCCTTGACAAACTTCAACCAAATGCCCACCTAGGCCAAATCCAGTTACATCAGTAATCGCATTAATACCGTTGATTTTGGATAGTTTGGCGCCGATATCGTTAAGTTCACACATGGTGTCAATGGCTCTAGATTCATCCTCTTTGGTAATTTTCTTTTGTTTTTGCGCCGTGGTTAAAATACCAATACCCAAAGGTTTAGTTAGATAGATTTTGTCACCTACTTGAGCTTTTGAATTTTCCTTAAGGTGTTTGATAGCAACCCTTCCAGTAACAGCCAAGCCAAAAATAGGTTCTGGTGCGTCAATACTATGTCCACCTGCTAAAGAAATACCTGCATCAGCGCAAACACTGCGCCCGCCTTCGATTACTTGACGACCTATTTCAGGTGTAAGCTTGTCGATAGGCCAGCCGAAAATAGCAATGGCCATCAAAGGGGTGCCGCCCATGGCGTAAATATCGCTAATGGCATTGGTTGCAGCGATTCTTCCAAAAGTAAATGGATCATCTACAATTGGCATAAAGAAATCAGTGGTACTAATAATCCCTTCTCCATTGCCTAAATCATAAACAGCTGCATCATCGCGAGAAGCATTACCAACTAAAAGTTTTGGATCATTAAACTCAGTTAATGATGATTCTAAAATTACGTCTAAAACTTTTGGCGATATTTTACAACCACAACCTTGGCCATGACTATATTCAGTAAGCTTTACATTGTTTATATTTGAATCAGACATATTTGTGAATTAAAGTTGAGAGTAAGCTTCTTCTAGTTGTGTGTAGAGTTGTTCTGGTGTTAGCTCAGGGCTTTGTTCCATAATATTAAAAGCAACAACATTATCCTCAACTGCGCCCCACATCTTCACGTAAGAGCCATCCTTATATCCATGATCTTGTCTAAAAGTATTCAACTGATTTTTAACCAAATAGCGTTTATATAATTCTGGCACGTCCATGGCCATATTGCCCAACGCTTGGAAAAACAAAGCAAACAATTGGTATAAAGAATTTTGAGATTTATCAACGTTAGCACTGGCTGATATGGCTACGATTTTTTCAAATATCTCCACCATCTTTTCTGGATCTATGTCGCGCTCAGGCACCATATCATTGTATATTTCAGCAAAACCAGCATCACCATAATGAATTGCTTCGGACATTAAAAAGTGCCAAATATCAACCAATTCAACTTTAGCATTATCAATATCATTTTTTGAGTCAATATCTTTCCAATGCTTCCAATTAAAAGAATCAATTGCTTCAGCAGCTTCCATATAAATACAACGTAACCATGAGATTTGACGCCCTTCTTTAGTAGCGCCTTCAGTCCAAATTTCGCCGTTAGTGGCGTCATTGAGCTTCATCTGTAGTTCGAACATTTGTTTAATGTGGTTCATAGAATTAGTTGAGTTAAATTACAATTTAAATGATTTTACCTAAGCTTAAACCATTTTGTATTTTTGATTAAAATTATAGCCGCTCTAGTTATGATGGCAACGACACCATCAATAAGAGCAAATTCTACCAATATAGCTAATTAATACTGCCATATCTACTTGGCTTATTTTCTTATATATAAGAATGATTTTATCTAAATTAAAACGGTTTAATCTTGAGAATAGAGAGTTTTGATTGCTTTATAATTTGCATCTATGTTGATGATTAATTGCGACTTAGGAGAGTGTTTAACTCCCAACCCTGATACCGATATTATGCCGCTAATTAACATGGCAAATGTTGCTTGTGGCGGTCATGCGGGTGATAACAACAGCATGATAAAAACCATTCAACTTGCCAAAAAATTTGGCGTCAAGATTGGCGCACATCCGAGTTATGCAGATATGACTAACTTTGGTCGGGTGAGTCAAACACTCAGTAGCTCCAGCTTGTTTGATTTAATTTACCAGCAAATTACCACTTTTCAAACGCTGTGCACTGAACATGGTGCTCTTCTTAAATATATCAAGCCACATGGTGCTTTGTATCACGATATAACTCACAACCCTTTGGTTTTAGAAGTGATGTGTGATGTAATTCATAAAATTGATCAAAATCTATCCTTGGTGGTTCTGGCCGGTCATGAGGATTATTTTAAAAATTTCGGAAATAATAAGAATGGCTTATTTTTGCATGAAGTTTATGCCGATCGAGGCTATCAAGGGTTGCAAATGATTCCTAGAGGCAGTAATGGTGCAGTTTTAACCGATCCAAAATCTATTATTGATCAATATTATCAATTTTTAGAGGAAAAATCTTTCAAAATTGATACCATTTGCTTTCATAGTGACAATAAAGCCTCTGTAGATGCCCTAAAACTGCTTAAAAATGCATAAAATCATTCTAGCAGGTGAGAGCTCGATATTAATCTATTTTGACAATAAGATCAATCCTGACCTTCCTAAAAATATCGCAAATTTTGCAAATCAGCTTAAAAAGCAGTTTTCTGAGTCAATCATCAATCTAACCCCCTCTTATACTTCGCTTTTGGTGAATTACGATCTTAACAAAGTAAATTATCAGCAATTTAAAGCTCAAATTAGCGAATTGCTAGATCAATTTAGCATTGAAAAGACTGAGCAAATCTCTAAGGTGATACATATCCCTGTTTATTATGGATTTGAAGTAGCTCTTGATTTAGAAAAATTACTGGCTGAAAAAGAGCTAGCAATAGATGAATTTATCAATATTCATACTTCGCAAACTTACCAAGTTTATGCCATTGGATTTAGTCCAGTATTTGCTTTTTTAGGCCAGGTTGATGAGCAAATTCAAGCACCTCGCCTTGCCACACCAAGAATCATAATTCCAGCAGGTAGCGTGGGCATCGCTGATAGACAAACAGCGGTTTACCCTGTTGATTCATCAGGTGGTTGGAATATTGTTGGTAGATCAATAATTGACTTGTCACTTAACAATCCTAAAAATATAGATAAATTTAAGATAGGTGATGAGGTCAAATTCTATTCAATTAGTCGTGATGAATTTATACGCTATGGTGGACAAGTGTGAGCTTTAAAGTTATCAAGCCAGGGTTTTTAACGACGGTTCAAGATTATGGTCGTTTAAATCATAGCCAACAGGGTTTGGCTCAATCTGGAGTGATGGATGAGCATGCCTATGCTTGGGCAAACTATTTATTGGGTAATCATTATTTTGATGCCGCTTTGGAAATCACCTTTGGCAGCGTTGAATTACAAGCGCTGGATAATATGCTTATTTGCGTTTGTGGTGCTGATCTTGATTTTAAAATTAACCATCAAGCGGTGGATATTTGGAAAAGTATTCAAATCCAACAAGGTGATAGACTTAGCTGGCATCTACCCAAGCATGGAATACGCGCTTATTTAGCAGTTCAAGGTGGGTTTGAAACTCAAAAACTATTTAACTCCAGATCGGTTAATTTACGTGAGCATATTGGTTCGAAAATAACACAAGATGAAGTGCTTGTATGCCAAGCATCAATTGACCTGTTAGATCGTTTTATTGCGCCAAAATATATTCCTAATTATCATCAAGAAGTTGTATTAAGGCTGTTGCCAAGTTATCAATATTCAGAATTTAGTGATGATCAAAAAACGTTATTTTTTAGTCAAACTTATACTATTAGTCATGCAAATGATCGTACCGGATGTAGGCTAAAAGGTGCGCCCATAGCCATCAAAAAAGACAAGATGATCTCTGAAGGTATGAGCTACGGAAGTATAGAAATCGCTAGTGATGGATTGCCAATTATTTTATTGAAAGATGCGCCAACCATTGGCGGATACTTAAAAATTGGCAGCGTGTTTTCATTGGATTTAGCTTTGTTGGCACAACAACAACCAGGCGCAAAAGTAAGATTTGAATTAATGAACATCCATCAAGCACAAAAAAAGCGCTTGGCGTTTAATCAGTTTTTTGGTGTCGGGGAAAATTCAAAATCGTTAAAGATCTGACAAAATAGCTCAGCGGTTTTAACGGTATCATACAAGGCAGAATGCGCTTGAGCATTGTCAAATTCAATACCGGCTTTCGCGATTGCTTTGGCCAGTACGGTTTCTCCAAAAGCAAGTGCTGATAAGCTAACTGTATCAATAGTAGAGAATTTATGAAAGGGATTTTTAAGCTTTGACCTTTCACTTGAAGCATACAAAAAACCTAAATCAAAAAATGCATTGTGCCCTACTAATATCGAACGCGAACAGTCTTGATCTTTCATCTCGGTGCATATCGTTTGAAACATATCACTTAGTGCTAGTTTTTCATCAATAGCACCTCGCAGTGGGTTGCCAACATCAATGCCATTAAATTTCAAAGCTGCTGGCTCAAGATTAGCTCCTTTAAAAGGATGCGTGTGAAAATGATGAGGCTCCTTTGGATATAACTTTCCACTGTCATCAATGCCAATGATCACAGCACAAATTTCCAGCATAGCATCTGTTTGATGATTAAATCCTGCGGTTTCAATATCAATGACAACCGGTAAATACCCGCGAATACGTTCTTTGATTTGCATTAGGCAATATCCTTAAAAAATATAGAAGAGTTACGATCATGGTTGAAATATTTTTGACGCTTCTTAGGTAGATTTGAAATTTTCATTTGGGTAAATTGATGCTTTAAAAACCAATTAGCTTCATACTTTGTTAGAGCGAAAACTTTGTTAAATTTTCGTCTTTTAGCTTCTATTAATATCTTATCTAAGAGTTGCATAGAAAGCCCTAAATTTTGAGAATTTTTAGCAACTGCTAAAGAATAAATTTCACCCATAGAGCCTTCTTGGCAATCTTTTAAACCTGCGCAAGCAACCAGTTGATTATTGTCAAATAGCAAGATGAAATCATTGATATTTTTTTCAATTTCTTCCTTGCTTCTAAGTAGAATTTTCTCTTGATCTACAAAAGGCTTGATTAAAGTCAAAATTTGTTCGGATTTATCCAAAGTACTGTATTAAATCGTTAATAGAAGTGCACTATTTTAATCTAAAATATAATGCTTTATATCAATACAAAGCAATTATGTCTAACTCAAGAAAATATTCCTCTCAAGTTGTTGATGGTTATGAAAGAGCAGCCTCTCGTGCAATGCTTTATCCAGTAGGCTTTAAAAAAGAAGATTTTAGTAAGCCTCAAGTAGGTATTGCCTCAACTTGGTCAATGGTAACCCCTTGTAATATGCATATTAATAAATTAGCAGATGAAGCTGAAAAAGGTATTAATTCTGCTGGTGGTAAAGGTGTTATTTTTAACACGATTACTATTTCTGACGGCATCTCTATGGGTTCAGAAGGTATGAAATACTCTTTAGTATCTCGAGAGGTTATTGCTGATTCAATTGAAACAGTAGTGGGTTGTCAGGGTTTTGATGGCGTGGTTGCAATTGGCGGTTGTGATAAAAATATGCCAGGTTGTATTATTGGTTTAGCTAGGCTTAACCGTCCTGGTATTTTTGTTTATGGCGGTACGATTCAGCCAGGTAAAAATCATACAGATGTGGTGAGTGTTTTTGAGGCGGTTGGCCAATTTGCTAGTAATACAATCAATGCAATTGAACTTGAGAATATTGAAAAAACAGCCATTCCAGGTCCAGGTTCTTGTGGTGGCATGTATACAGCTAATACCATGGCATCTGCTATTGAAGCGCTAGGTATGAGCTTACCAAACTCATCGGCTCAAGATGCCATTTCAGCGGATAAGAATAATGATTGTGTTCGCGCTGGTGAAGCGGTATTAAACTTACTTGAAAAAGACATTAAGCCAAATGATATTATGACTATGAAAGCATTTGAAAACGCAATCACCGTTCTTATTGCTCTGGGTGGATCCACTAATGCTGTACTACATATGATTGCCATGGCTGACGCAGCAGGCGTTAAAGAGCTTAATATTGATGACTTTACTCGTATTGGTAAAAATGTACCGGTATTGGCTGATTTAAAGCCATCAGGTAAATATATGATGAGCGAGCTGATTGAAATTGGCGGCACTCTACCACTAATGAAGATGCTTTTAGATGCTGGATTATTACATGGCGACTGCTTAACAGTAACTGGAAAAACTATGGCTGAAAATCTTAAAGATGTTAAGCCATATGTCGACTCCCAAGATATTATTAGATCACTTGATAATCCGATTAAAAAGGATTCACATCTTCGTATTTTGCGAGGTAATTTGGCCGTAGATGGCGCTGTTGCAAAAATTACAGGTAAAGAAGGATTGCGTTTTAAAGGTGTAGCTAAATGTTATGGTCGAGAAGAAGAAGCGCTTACAGCTATATTAAATGATGAAATTATAGCAGGCGATGTGATTGTTATTCGTTATGAAGGACCTGCAGGTGGTCCTGGTATGCGTGAGATGCTTGCTCCTACTTCTGCCGTTATGGGTAAAGGTTTAGGTGGTAAAGTAGCACTTATTACCGATGGTCGCTTCTCGGGCGGAACTCATGGCTTTGTGGTTGGTCATATCGCCCCAGAAGCCTTTAAAGGTGGAGTATTAGCTGTTGTTGAAGATGGTGATGAAATCTTGATTGATGCTGAAAATAATGTATTAGAGTTACTGGTTGATCAGTCAATTATTGACAAGCGTTTAACTCATTGGGTACAACCTAAACCGAATTATACTAAAGGTGTTTTAGCTAAATTTGCTAAATTAGCTAAATCTGCTTCTGAAGGTGCAGTGACTGACTAATCAGTCAAGAAAAATAAGTATTAAAAAAGGAGGCGCTTGCCTCCTTTTTTTTTGTTGTATTTATACTGGCTTTTTAGCTATGTATTTAAGCCATAAAAATCCAGACAAACCTGCCAATAAAGAAGCAGTTAATATACCAACTTTAGCTTGAAAGATGAACTCAGGTGATCCTAAAAAAGCAAGCTCTGCTATAAAGATAGACATGGTAAAGCCAATACCACCTAAGAGTGCAATGCCAAAAATTTGACTCATGCTACTTTGGTCTGGTAGTTTTGCAATTTTTAGTTTAATGACCAGCCAAGAAACTCCAAATATTCCAAGTATCTTTCCTAGGATAAGACCAAAAATAATTCCCATTGATATGGGCTCAATAATTACATCGCCAATAGAGTTAAAGTCTATTGCAATACCAGCATTGGCTAATGCAAATAAAGGGATAACAATTAACGCAACAGGAAGATGTAGTTTTTGCTCCAGTCTTGTAGCTGGGGAGCGTACCGAATCAATCCTGTGTTGTATATTATCTAGAATGGCTTTTTGATCTTCATTTAGTGTGTGATTTTTACTAACAGGATGTTTGTCATAGTCATCTAATAATTTTTTAGTATCTTTAGATAAATCTAAAGATGTTCGTTTAGGTTTTGAAGGTACCGCTATGGCAGCAATAACACCGGCAATAGTGGCATGTACGCCTGACTCTAGAACAAAAACCCACAAGAAAAGTCCAACAATAAAATAAGGTAATATTGCATGAATACCAAAACGATTTAATATAATTAACATTAAAAAAGTTATGCCAGATAAGCCGAGAGGCAGCATATTAATTTGATCAGTATAGAATATTGCAATCACCAGTACAGCACCTAGATCATCTACAATAGCAAGTGCCACTAAAAAAGTTACTAACGCAGAAGAAACCCTTTTTCCCAAAAGTACTAAAACACTAATCGCAAAAGCAATATCTGTCGCCATAGGTACACCCCATCCGACAGCACTAAGCTCATTTGCATTAATACCTACATAGATCAATGCAGGAAAAACCATGCCGCCAATAGCTGCTAGAATGGGCAAAATCGCAACTTTTACATTTGAAAGCTCTCCGACTAAAATTTCTCTTTTTATCTCTAATCCGATAATAAAGAAGAATACAGCCATTAGTCCATCATTTATCCAATGATGAAGACTATGGGACAACTTCCAAGAGCCAATACTGAAATCAATTTTTGTATGAAAAAAATGTTCATAGTTTTCTGTTAGCGGCGTATTTGCTAGAATTAATGCAAGAACCGTCATAAACATTAAAATTTTGCCCGTAGTGGTTTGGGCATGAATGAAGTGCTCAAAAGGCGTTGATACCTTTTTAAAGGCTTTTTCCCAGGGTGCGTATATTTTCATTTTTATTCTATCTGTTTAAACTTAAAAAAATTTAATCTTCAGCTGGAGCAAATACCATTTGTCTATCGTCTAAGTTAACTGAAACAATTTGGATTTTAATCTTATCACCTAATTGGAACACTTTACCAGTTCGCTCACCTTTTAATTGATGGTGAACATCATCAAAATTGTAATAATCATCTTTCATGTCTCGCATTGCGATCATGCCTTCAACAAAGACATCTGTGAGCTCGATAAAGATACCAAAGCCTGCTACACCTGAAATAACACCATTAAAGGTATCGCCGACTTTATCACGCATATACTCACATTTTAGCCACTGCTCAACATCGCGAGAAGCTTCATCAGCACGTCTTTCTGTAACTGATAAATTTACACCCAGCTCAATCATTTTCTTAGAAGGTTCTTTCTTTTTATTGCCCAGTACTTTGCCAACTACGCGATTCATCAATGATGGCTTTTTCTTTTTAAGAACGCGATTGATAGCGCGATGCACTAGTAAGTCAGGATATCTTCTAATTGGCGATGTAAAGTGAGTGTAATCATCAAATGCCAAACCAAAATGTCCTTCGTTAGCAGGAGTATATACAGCTTGCTTCATGGTTCTTAGTACGACGGTTTTAATAATGTTTTCATCATCTCTACCTTTGGCGTCTTCCAGAACTTTCGCAAAATGTTTAGAATCTGGCTGATCACCACCTTCTAATGTAAGGCCAATAGCAGTTAAGAATTGACGAGTCACCTCTACTTTTTCTGCCGTTGGTTTTGGATGAATTCGGTACAAGAAGTCCTCTTCATTTTCACCTAAGAATTTAGCGGTAGCTTGGTTGGCCATCAACATACATTCTTCAATAAGCTTGTGTGCATCATTTCTTGAGCGGGCAATAATATTGTCAATTTTCCCAGCATCATTAAATAGGATTTGTGATTCTATACGGTCAAAATCCATTACACCACGTTTAGTTCTAGCAGCCTTTAACACTTTATATAAGTCATAAAGATCATTTAAATTTTCTAATACTGGCTCGAATTCTGTTTTTAAAGCTTGATCATCTTCCTCTAAAATTTTACTCACCTTTGTATAGGTTAGTCGTGCATGAGAGAACATGGTTGCAGGGTAGAATTTATAATCAAGTAAATTTCCTGCTTTATCGATGTTCATCTCACAAGTCATACAAAGACGCTCTACACCTGGATTAATTGAACATAGGCCGTTCGATAGAGCCTCAGGTAGCATTGGTACCACGCGACGTGGGAAATAAACTGAATTACCTCTTTCGATTGCATCATCATCTAGTGCTGTGCCTTCTTCTACGTAATGAGAAACATCAGCAATGGCAACAACCAGCCTCCAGCCATTGTTTGTTGATTCTGCAAATACTGCATCATCAAAATCTTTAGAATCTTCACCATCAATAGTAACAAGCTTCATATCGGTAATATCAATACGACCTTTTTTATCTTGCTTAGTTACTTCAGTTGGAATTTTTGCAGTTTGTGCTAATGCTTCTTTTGAGAAATCAACAGGAATACCATTACGGTAAAGCGCTGCATCTGTCTCAACACCTTCATCCATATATGAGCCCAAAATTTGAATAATTCTGCCTTCTGCTAGGGCTTTAAATGTAGGTGACTTAGTGATTTCAACAATAACAATTTGTTCGTTCGTGTTGTCGTCACTGATTTTAGGGATGTTAATATTGTTACGGATACGCTTATCATCAACGACAGCGTGAGCATTACCTTCTTCATCGATATGAAGGCGCGCAACTACAGTTTTAACACTCTCTAGAACTTCAACAATCTTGGCATCGCCACGTTTACTGATTAAGCGGGCTTTAACCTTGTCTCCGTGAAAAACTAGCTGCATTTGTCTTGAATTAAGTCGTAAATCTCTACCGCCCTCTTCAAGCTTTAAAAAGCCAAAGCCTTTAGGATTTGCAACCACTGTACCAATTTTAATACCTTCAGCTGGATCGAAAATTGTAAAATTGCCGTCATTATCACAATTTAGTTGCTCATCACGAACCATGGCCTTAAGGCGATGAGTTAGTGGTTTTTTTTGATCAGAATCGACCTTTAATAAATCAAATAAATCATATTTTGAGATAGGCTTCTTTTTAATAAATTCAAGAATATATTCTCTAGATGGAATGGGGTTATCGTACTTTTCTGATTCTCTTTTTTGATGCGGGTCGCTCATATAATTACTCGTTGAATGGATTATTAAGGATCAGGGTTTCATCGCGATCTGGTCCGGTTGATAAGATATCTACTGGTAAATTGGATAACTCTTCGATCTTGCGAATGTAGTTTTGAGCCTCGATTGGTAGGGAGTCAAATGAATCTGTGCCAATGGTTGAAGTTTTCCAGCCTGGCATTTCAATGTAAGTTGGCTTAGCATCTGCATAGCCTTGTGCATCATAAGGTGGCGTAGTTATTTGTTTGCCATTTAAATCATAGCTAATACAAATTTTAATACTATCTAGTGAATCAAGTACATCTAGTTTAGTTAAGCAAATTCCAGTGACAGCATTAAGCTTAAATGAACGATTTAGGGTAACCATATCTAGCCAACCACAACGACGCTGACGCCCTGTTGTTGCGCCAAATTCATGCCCTATGGTGCCTAAAACTTTACCAATTTCATCACCTTTGTCTGTTGATACATCATAGATTAGCTCTGTTGGGAATGGGCCGCCACCAACACGTGTTGTGTAGGCTTTAACAATACCGCATACGTAATCAATATCTGTTACACCAACACCTGAGCCTGTTACTGCACCACCAGAAGTGGTGTTTGATGAGGTTACAAATGGGTAAGTGCCTTGGTCAATATCTAGAAGTGCACCTTGGGCACCTTCAAATAAGATATTTTCGTTATTTTTAATATGTTGATGAATTTGCTCAGTGACATCAGTAATCATAGGAATCACTACCTTAGCCTGTTCTAGAGCTTCTGCCAAAACTGTATCAAAATCTAATGTTGGTACGTTGTAGTAGTTACTTAAAGCGAAGTTGTGATATTCCATTACCTCTCTAAGTTTATCTGCAAATGCCTCAAGATCTAACAGATCGCCAACTCTCAGTCCACGACGAGCAACCTTATCCTCGTAAGCCGGACCAATGCCGTTACCTGTTGTGCCAATGGCGGCTTTACCGCGTTTAGCTTCACGGGCATTATCAAGAGCAACATGGTAAGGCATAATCAGTGGACAACCTGGTGCAATCTTTAAGCGAGATTTTGCATTAACACCTGCCTCGTCTAATTCACCAAGTTCCTTAATAAGTGCAGACATTGACAAGACGACACCATGAGCAATTAAACATTCAACATGATCACGTAAGATGCCAGAAGGGATTAAATGTAGTACTGTTTTTTTACCATCAATCACTAAAGTATGCCCTGCATTGTGTCCACCTTGGAAGCGAACAACACTAGAGACCTTATCAGTGATCAAGTCTACAATCTTACCTTTACCTTCATCACCCCATTGAGTGCCGATGATTACTACATTTTTTGACATACTAATTCCTAACTGGTTAATTTATTGTTAATAAAACTTAATTTGATTGAGATAAAAACTTCAAGTCAAATGAAAATCCTGTGGCCGCTCTTGACTGCCCAAACGACTCACCAATTCCGTTATAACGCCCGCCTTGTGCTAAAGCCTTAGAGTAGTTTTGGTTATAAGCTGAAAATACAATGCCTGTATGGTACTCATAAGTTTGTAGTTCAGCTAAATCATAACTTGCTTGAATATTTTTACCTTTAAGTGCTCGATCAATTGCCTGTAAATCTTTGATGGCACTGATCGCATTTGGAAAATTGACAAACAAATCCAAGGCTTGATTCAATGCACTATTATCACCCTCTAACTTGATAAGTGCATTAAATAAAGGCGCATTAACAAGAGGATGCTTATTGATAAAAACAGATAGATCTGGTGATGAGCGATGCGCAAAGATGTGACGTAGTTCAGCTGCCTGATCCAAGTCTAGCGATTCATCCGCCATTAAGGCATCGAAAATAGCCACATTTCCTAAGCTAATAACAACCGGATTGATCGATAAAATCTTCAAACTTTCAAGCATTAATTCAATCACTTCAACATCTGCTGAAATTTCGTTAGAGCCATATAATTCTGCACCCGCCTGAATGGGAGAGCGTGAATCATAAAAGTCATCAGCACTGGTTTGTAGGATTGCATTAATGTAACAATATTTTTCAATATTGTTACTGGCACGTCTCGCATCAATACGTGCAATTTGCGGCGTAATATCAGCATGAACACCTAGCATTTTCCCACTAGCTGGATCTAAAAACTTAAATGTTTTTTCATTAACCGAGTCGCTGGTTAAAAGTAACGAATCAATATGCTCCACCATTGGCGGGACCACTAAACCAAAACCTTTTTCAGTATATAGATCTATTAATTGACGACGTAGCATTTCAAAAGTAAGCGCCTGATTACCGCTTAATTCATCAATACCCTCAGGTAACTGCCAAGATTTCATATAAGTGCTTATTTAGCCTTCGGGTTAAAGTGACGGAAGAACTCAGTATTTGGGTTTAACACCAAAATGTCATTCTGACCAGAAAACGATTTCTTATAAGATTCTAATGAACGATAGAATGAATAAAAATCAGCATTCTGGCTGTATGCTTGAGCATAGTTTGATGCCGAGATTGCATCGCCTTCACCGCGTATGATTTCTGAATCACGATAAGCGTCAGCTAAAATAATGGTTCTCTTTTTGTCAGCTGCCGCCTGAATAATTTCCGCTTCTTCAGCACCTTTAGATCTAAATTCTTTCGCAACACGATTTCGCTCTGCTTGCATTCGACGATAAACTGAATTGGAAACCTCTTGAGATAAATCAATACGCTTAATACGAACATCAATAATTTCAATACCAAAATCGCCAATATCTTTCTTAGCAAGCTTTGCAATGCTAGTCATGATTTCGCTACGTTCGCCTGAAACAACATCAGCAATAGTACGTTTTGAGAATTCACTTTTAAGGCCGGTTTTGATAATTTGCGCTAAACGATTATTAGTTCGCGCTAAGTTGCCACCTGTCGACTTATAGAACTTCTCAGCGTCGATAATACGCCATTTAACATATGAATCAACGATAACGTTTTTCTTTTCACCTGTTAAGAAGCGCTCAGATGGCGCATCAAGTGTTTGGACGCGATTATCAAATTTGACTACATTATTGACAAACGGTGTTTTAAACTTAAGCCCTGGCTCTTTTTCAACACTAACAATTTCACCTAAACGAAGCTTGATGGCAGTTTCAGTTTCACTAACCGTATATACTGCTGTACTCAGTATAAAAAATACTGCAGCAATGATAATTAATCCTAATTTTTGCATTATCTTACTCCTCTATTACGGAAAATATTATTAGAACCAGTTGGCGCTTCTACCTGTTCTTGAGTTGCTTGAGATGTAGGCTGGATGTTAGTTCGCTTATTATTGATTAGCTTATCAATAGGCAAATACATCATTGAATTTGCTTTTGAGTCAACCACAACTTTACTGGTTGAAGCAAGGACACTTTCCATGGTTTCAAGATAAAGTCGTTCTTTAGTAACTGAAGGTGCTTTTTCATACTCGGCTAAAATTTGCTTAAATCTAGACGCTTCACCTTCTGACTTTGAGGTTACTTCAGATTTATAAGCTTTAGATTCTTCAAGTAGACGTGCAGCAAGGCCTCGAGATTTTGGCAAAATATCATTGGCATATGTTTGAGCTTCATTAATCAAACGCTGTTTATCTTCTCGAGCTTTAACAGCATCAGAAAAGGCCGCTTGAACTTGCTCAGGTGGCTGAGCATCTTGCATGTTTACTGTAGTAATTTGTAAACCTGTCTGATATAAGTCTAACAATTCTTGAGATTTGTCTTTAATGTCGTCGGCAATACTAACTCGACCTTCAGTTAAGATGTAATCCATGGTGTTTTGACCAACTACTTGACGAATAGCACTTTCAGATACTTGACGCAATGTTGTATCTGGAGAAGCAACATTAAATAGATACGCTTGTACATCGTTAATTTTGTATTGAACCGCAAACTTAGCATCAATCATGTTTTCATCTTTGGTCAACATGAGTGATTCTGAAGAAACATTGCCGCCAAAGTTGCGACTTCCTTGAACGGCATTACGATAGCCTATTTCAGCGGTTCTAATTTGAGCTACATTGACTCTACTTACAGATTCAATAGGAAATGGTAGGTGCCAATGAGGACCTTGGGATGTTTCTTCTTGGAAGGCACCAAAGCGTAATACAACCCCTTTTTCAGCAGGATCGATAATATAGATTCCTGATAGCATCCAAACAAGAACACCAATGATGACAACAAATTTCAGGCTACCTTGCGGTGCTTTTGGTACATCTGATGAACTGGTTGAATTACCAGCGCCAAATAGGCTGTTAAATTTGTCTTTAAATTCTTTAATTACACCATCTAAATCAGGAGGCGTCTGGTTGTTGTCGCCCCAAGGTTTTTGATTATTATTATCGTTCCAAGCCATTATAAGTACTTCCATTATTGTTAAAACCTCAGTTATTTTACCCAAATAAATGCACGCTCATGAAGCTAATATATTGAGGATATTGCTATTTAGTTGGTGTTAAAATAATTGGATTATAAAAATATAACTATCATCATGAAAAAGTTCCTTGCTCTTTGCTCGTTTGCTTTACTTTCTAGTTTGGCCAATGCACAGGGATACATTTTAAATTGTGAAGAGAATCGCTTGCTTTTTCCAAAGCAAACCTTATCAAACGATGAAAATTTGGACGTAGTTGCTGATCGTAGCGAAGTTACTAAAAGTGATACTTATCTTTTGTCTGGAAATGTTTCTCTTAATTCTAGTGCTTATTATTTAAGTGCAGATGAAATTAAGATTAAAAAATCAGATAAAACCTCTACAGCTAAAGGCAATGTTCAATTTCAAAATGATGAGCTGATGTTAATAGGCAATAGTGCCATTGTTAAAAAACAGGCAGACATAACTCACACCACTCTAAGTCAAGCTCAATTTCATTATCCAGATACCAAGATAAATGGACAAGCTCAACAAATAGTTAATGATGGTACTAAGCAAGTATTTGATGATGCTAGTTATTCTTTATGCCCGCTTGGTAATACTGACTGGCAAATGAAAGCAGATCAAATTACACTTAACTCAAAAACTAACCGCGGCGTTGCCAATGATGTAGTGGTTGAATTTTTAGGTGTTCCTGTGTTTTACACACCTTATCATGAATGGGTATTAGAAGGACGTGGTTCAGGCTTTTTAGCACCTGCATTTGGTAGTTATAGTGAATCAGTTGCCAATGAAAGTAATAACTATCAAGTTCGAATCCCTTATTACTTTAATATCGCCCCAGATCGTGACTTTTTGTTAACTCTTAATCAACTCTCAAGTCGCGGAAGCGTTGTTGAGGGTAAGTATCGACAATTAATTGCCAGTAATAAATATTTAGACAAAGGCCGCTTTGAGATTGAAGCGCATTATCTTAATGAAGATGATATTACCAAGAATAAGCGCTGGTTGCTAAATTCAACCATTGATTTATCGATTAATGAAAAAACTAAGTTTAGTCTAGCGACTAATCGTGTTTCTGATAAAGATTACTTTAAGGAAATATCTCATAGTGACACTTCTAGTCGCGCATTACATTCGCATCTTGATCTAAACTATAAAGATGATAATCAAAATCTAAATATTGCCCTGTTTGCAGAAAATGAGCAATTAGTTAATGCTGGAGTTGCTACTTATACTCGTGCGACAGAATTTTCAATTTCAAAAGCATTCGAAGGGATGGATAATAGGAAGCTGGACTTATCTTTGGTGAGTGCCAAGTTTAAACACAAAACCTCAGCTATTACAGGGGTGCGTACTCATGCACAAGCAAACTTTTCTCGCCCTATCTCTACAAATGCGTATTCTTTAACGCCAAAATTAAATCTTTTAAATACTGAATATACGATGGACAATAGTGCAGATGAGTCTCGCTCTATTTATAGCTTTGGACTTGATTCAAAGTTTTTTCTAGAAAGGGAGCTGGATTTATTTGGAACAAACATGATCCAAACATTGACACCAAGACTGGCTTATAACTTCACACCTAAAAAAGATCAAAGTGCATTACCAAGTTTCGATTCTGCTGATAAAAATGATTCTTATGAAGGGTTATTTTCAGGACAAAAGTTTACTGGTCTTGATAGAATCAGCAACGCCAACAACTTCACCTTAGGTCTTGAGTCTGATTTTATTGATGAAGAGACAGGTGACACTTATCTAAGTCTAAAAGCTGCGCAAACTCGCCACCTTGATGACACGGATATGAATAGTTCAGGTGTTTTAATTAGTAGAAGAAAATATTCTGATATTGCCTTATCAGCAGATTTAAGCCTTGACAATTTTACCTTTAATAACACGTTGCAATACGATCCAGAAACTAACAAAATTGACAAGCGTGACAGTTCAGTAAGTTACATTCTTGATCCTAGAAAATTCCTAACTTTGGCGCATCATGATAATGCTGGAGTAAAAACTGCTGAACTTTATGGTGCTTATCCAATTACCTCAAATGTGCATGTATTTGCAGGTCTTAATCGATCGATCACTGACTCGATTACCAATAAAGAAACCACAGGTGTGGCTTATGAATCTTGTTGCTGGGCACTACGTTTAGCGCACTTTAAAAAGCATGTTAGTGGCAATGACTATGATTACGTAACTAACTTTGAATTAGTACTTAAAGGACTTGCTACCATCTCACCTGGCTTATCCAAACGTCTTGAGGATGAGGTGCCAAACTACCTAGCTAACTTGGATGATTTATAAAATGAGTAAATTTCTTTTATTGTTGTTAGTTATTTCGCTTAATTCAGCTGCCACACCTAATAGTATTATTGCTATTGTTAATGATCATTTAATTACCCGTGATACTATTAATGCTAAAACAGATGCTCAGAAGTCTAAAGAAGCTAAATTAAAAGCTGTTAATCAGCAAGTTGATATACTCTTGCAAATGGATAAAGTTAAGGAATTGGGTGTTAAACCTAAGCCAGTTGCCATTAACAATATGCTTAAGCGAGTTGCCATGCAAAACAAATTAACCCTTGAGCAGTTGCAAAAAAGACCTGAATTTGGGGAAATTATGGCAAGCATTCAGCAGCAGCTATCCCTAAATGGCCTTAAAGAGTTTATCAGTAGCAAAGCTCAATTATCCATCAGCCAGGCTGAAATTGATCAGACTTTAAAAGATAATCCAGCAACTAGTGATGATATTGAGACTCAAATTCGTATTGCTCAAATTGCTATTAGCTCTATTGATAAAACTGACTCATTATTACAATCTCAAGATGATTTAATTCAGGCTCTATTAGTTGATTTATCCATCCAGATCAAACAAGGAAAATCTTTTTCTGGTTTGGCAAAACTATACTCGCAAGACGAGTCTTACAAAAATGGCGGTGAATCTGATTGGATTATTCAAAAGCGTCTACCTAAGGACTTTATTAAGGCAATAAAATCGCTAAAAGTTCAAGAGCTATCTGCTCCTTTTAAAGCTGGTAATGGCTGGAGATTGGTAAAAATTATTGAAAAGCGTCAGGTTGATAATCATTTAAAGACAATCAAGGCTGCGCTAATTCGTCAAAAGAAAAATCAGTACTTTAGCGACTGGACTAAAAAACTTAGAAAAGATGCTTATATTGAAATATTTGATCATAAACTCTAACCCACCCTCTCATGTCTAAAACAATCGTTATTTTTGGCTTTCACGCCATTCAGGCTCAGCTTGATTCTGCACCAGAAGGTTTTGTAAAAGTATTGACACTCGATAACCGCAACGATAAGCGCGTTAATCAGATTACAACTCAACTTAATCAACTTGATATTAATACAGTCAAATCCAGCAAGCAACAACTGGATAAACTTACTAAAAATCAAACACATCAAGGGATAGCTGCTGAAATTTTATTGCCTACCCTGCCTAATCAAAATGAGTTGATTAGCTTTGTGTCTCGACTGGATAAAACGCCTTTAATTTTGATCTTAGATTCCATTCAAGATCCTAGAAATCTAGGTGCTTGCCTGCGCAGTGCAAATGCTGCTGGGGTTGATTGTGTGGTTATTAACAAAGATGGCTCCGCACCTATTAATGCTTTGGTACATAAAACTGCAGCAGGTGCATTAAATCAATTAAAAATTTTTCAAGTAACGAATCTTGCCAGAACTATTAAAGCATTGCAGCAAGAAAATATCTGGGTGGTTGGCTTAGATGGCTCTACTGAGACATCTATTTACCAAATTGATTTAACCACCCCTAGTGCGCTTATTATGGGTGCTGAAGGTACAGGACTTAGAAATCTTACCAAGCAATCTTGCGATCAGTTGGCGTTAATTCCAATGCAGGGTAATGTGGAAAGTCTTAATGTGTCGGTCGCAACAGGTATTAGCTTGTTTGAAGCTAGCAGGCAGCGTTTAGGTTAATACTGCGTCATTGAGCTATCAATGCTCTTAGCCCAAGCGTCAAGTCCACCTTTGAGATTAATAATCTGATTAAATCCAATGGATTCAAAATAGCGAGCCACTTGCATGGATCGAATACCGTGATGGCAAATAATCACCATTTCTGCTGATTTATCTAAACTATCAATATTGGCCATAATTTGACCCATTGGTAGTAGCCGTGCATTATCCAAATGGCATTTATCCCATTCCCACTGCTCTCTAACATCAAGCAATAAAGGTTGATTGGTTTCTAGATATTTTTCTAATTTTTCAGGCGTTAAATCAAGCATAATTAATTGAGTTGAATTCTTGACCCCCAAGGGATTGGCTCTTTACCTTTAACCAGCCACATCACTGGATAATTTGGCTCAAACTCTGGAAACTTACCTTTGGCATCTGTGAAATAAATAAGCACGCTAGAGGTAGAATCTTGCTGATCTAGGTAATCAAACACTGGATTAAAATTAGTACCCTTTCCACCACCTAGAGAAGCGGGGAATGTTAGCTCATCCCAGGCTTCAAAGCGCCAAATTAAATTTGGACTTACCTTTTCGTCACAAGCAATCAGTGTAATTGAAGCGCGCATATTACTTTTAATGGCATTAATCTCTGATACAAATTCATCAATCTCATTTTGAGAAATAGACCCAGAAGTATCAATTGCGACAGTTATGTCAATTTGGCTAGATCTTAATGAAGGTAAGATAGCATTACCACTTCTTCTAGAAGGTCTAGCATAGGAGAAATCATCTCGAGCAAGACTAGACATATACTGCGCTAAAAGAGATTGCCAAGATAATTGAGGTTGCAAGAAAAAATCAATAAGTTTGGCAAATTCACCATCAAGCTTGCCAGCTTGTTGAGCCAACTGTGCGCTTGAGGCAAGATTTTTTTGCCATTTACTACTCAGCTCTTGCATTTCATCAGGCGATAATGGTGCGGGTTTATCAGCTAAAGTCTCCGAGTTTGCTTGACCTGGTGAAGGTTTATTCTTTGGACTCTTGCCTTCGTTGTTATCTTTTTCACCCTCCAAGCTATCTTCTCTCATTCCACCATCAGATTCGTCGGCATCGTCTTTTGGATCGTCATCATACAAATGCTGGTCCATAGGCTCGGTATCAATACTATCGTCAATCATCGGATAAATCTCTTCAGCAATCATACTTTCATATTTGCTAAAAATTGGAACATCCAATGGAGGGCGAAAACCTTCCTTAACCAGCAGTGGATTAATAGCAAAATCACAAGCCAGATCCCACTTGTGTTTATCACGATTACCCCGTCTTGCGAAGTGCGTGAGCGCGCAATGAAGCGCTTCGTGAATTAAAACGAATTTAGTCTGATGGTTGTTTAATTTATCAATAAAACTAGGGTTGTAATAAAAACTTTTCGCATCAGTGGCACTGGTTTTACACCAAGATCCTGCTGCTTTAAGCGGTAATCTTAAGACTAAATTACCTAAAAAAGGCTTATCTAAAATAAGCTGAGTACGCGCCTTAGTAAGCTTAGCTTCCACCAATTCTAGATCAACATCATCAACATTATTTTCAAAAATAACATCTTCACCAATCACCGAAACTTTAGGCTCAGGCTTTAGATCCTTACTTTTCCAATAGGGGTATTCTGAATCACTCATAGATAGAAGCTGATGCGTGCTTGGCACTCGAATTAAGAATTTTTCTTCGTTGTGATGGGGAAAGCAAGTCAATATTTGGAAATAGCCCCCTATTTTCCAATCTAGCATGTGATTTCAATAATTTGCCAAATTTTTCTAAAAATTCTGGCTTATTGGTCAACTTACTCGCTATTTTGTATAATTGTTGATTTTCTATGGCTAAATCAGTCAATTTCTCTCTTAAAAAGGCAAAAATAATCAATTTTTTAGCATTAAATTGCTCATAAAATTCCATTTCTAAATTTTCCGATATTTTTTTATAAAGTATTTTAATTTCAGTCTTATATTTTGTTTTAACCGCATTGATGCAATTATTGGCTAATGATAACGCGCTATACTGCTCTCGCGTTAAGATAAGTAATTCGCTAGCGACTGTCATTATCCAAATTGCCCATCAAAACATGAATGGAATAGATAAAAACCAAGCCTTAATTTCAATAGCGGCTTAGTCGAATATTTTTGGTTTATATTTAAATTAATCACGGATACTTTTAGTCAAACATTGTTTCTGCTATTTTCCCCGCCCAATCTGCAAATTCAGGTATAGCAAAAATATCGCCGCCAATGGCTCTTTGCATGTCAGAAACAAGCATAACGCCCAACTCTTTTTGTGGAAAATCACGCGCAAAATTAAGAATATTACCCCAAATTTTTTGTGCGTCATCTGTTTCTTTTGCCGCTATCGCTCGTCCTGCTAATGCTGCACAAATAGCGTATTGAAGATCTAGCTCTGTTGGGATGTTTACTTGTTCGCCTCTAATAATAGCATCTAAATCTGGTAAATCAGCCATGTGCTCAACAAAAGTAGTAATTTCAACGCCCGCTACTTCTCCAACGCAGGCGCTGGCAGCTTGCCTAAATAAAACTAAATCATTGTCAAATTTTTTCAATGCACGATGTACAAACTCCCAAGTTCTTGGCGAAGGGAAAGCAACTGGATTGTGTGCTGGATCAAATTCAAATAAATGCTCAGGGCGATAACGTAAAAAGCCAATAATACGTTCATCAATTTTATTTTTATAAGCCCATGTAGCCCAATCATCTAGATTAACGGCAAGTTCATAATGAGAAAAACGATTAGCCAAAGGTGCGGGCATTGAGTAAGTAACGCCTCGATCACCTTGTCGATTGCCGGCTGCAAAAATAACCCAGCCATCTGGGACGATGTAATCACCCAAGCGTCTGTCTAAAATAAGCTGATAAGCAGCAGCAGAAACTGTTGGTGGCGCTGAAGTTATCTCATCAAGAAACAAAATACCTTGTTTGCCATGGCGTTTTTCATCGGGTAATAATGATGGAATTGACCAATCAACTAGTTTTCCATTTTTAAAAGGGATGCCTCGAAGATCACTTGGCTCCATTTGCGATAAGCGAATATCGATAATCTCGACATCATGCGCCTGTGCAACTTGGGAGATGATTTGTGACTTACCAATACCTGGCGCACCCCACAACATAACCGGCGTATGATGACCGTCAAATACGGATTCAAACTCTTGTGTAAGGATTTTACTAACTTGCTCTGGACGCATAATAACTTGAAAAAGTGAAAATTGGCCATATTCTACCGTAATAGAAGATAAAATCCCCTGATTATGACTACTACTAATATTATTCCTGAAGAGTTATGGAATTTTCCTTGCGAATACTCGGTTAAAGTGTTTGGAAAAACTTGTCTCGAATTACACACAACTGTTTGCACGATTGTGGAGCGCCACACTGACAAAATTCATCCTGATAACGTAACCAAAAAACAAAGCTCAAAAGGTGGTTATGTTTCAATTACTTTAAAAATCATTGCTACTAGTAGAGCACAACTAGATGCTATCAATCAAGATTTACAAGATTGTGAATTGGTCGCCTACGTTTTATAGGCTTGTATGCGGATTGTTGAGCTAGGTCATCAGGAGTACTTGCCAACTTGGCAGGCAATGAAAGTTTTTACGGATGCACGTTCCCCTGACACCGAAGATGAATTGTGGATTGTTGAACACCCTAGTGTCTTCACCCAAGGTATTGCAGGAAAGCCAGAGCATGAACTTAATATTAGCCTCATTCCAATTGTAAAAACTGATCGTGGCGGTCAAATTACGTATCATGGGCCAGGACAGCTAATTATTTATTGTTTGATTGATTTAAAGCGCCTAGGTATTGGAGTTAAAAAAATAGTTTCGATGATTGAAAACTCTATTATTGACTTGTTAAACTTGTATAACATTAAAGCGCACCTTGAAAAAGATGCACCCGGTGTTTATGTAGATCATGCAAAAGTTGCAGCCTTAGGGTTAAAAGTTAAGCAAGGTAGAACCTATCATGGGCTAAGTTTGAATGTTGATATGGATCTAACTCCATTTGATCAAATTAACCCTTGTGGATATCAAGGATTGAAAGTAACACAGGTGAAAGACTTAGCGGATAATAAGGTTAGTTTTTCAAAGCTTTCTAAGCAACTTTCACAACTACTTATACAACATATTACCAGTGCCAAATAATCATTTATCAGAACAAGAAATTGATATTAAACACCTGAAAGGTGAGTCAAAGGTATCACGCCTTAGGATCAAGCCTGATTCACAGCGCGCACCCATTCGTAAGCCTAGCTGGATTCGTATTAAGCATCCCAGTGGATCAAAGGTAGCAAAATTAAAAACTACATTAAGAAGTCAGCGATTATTTACCGTGTGTGAAGAAGCGCAATGCCCTAATCTTGGTGAATGCTTTAATCATGGCACTGCGACCTTTATGATCATGGGTCAAATTTGTACGCGTCGCTGCCCTTTTTGCGATGTTGCACATGGCAAGCCTAAAGTGCTTGATGCTGATGAACCTCAACATTTGGCTGAAACGATTGAAAAAATGCAGCTTAAGTATGTGGTCATTACTTCTGTTGATCGCGACGATTTACGTGATGGTGGTGCGAATCATTTTAAAGAGTGCATTGATGCGGTTAGACAATGCACACCTAATGTAAAAATTGAAATTTTAACACCTGATTTTAGAGGCCGTGTTGAACAGGCACTCGAAGTGTTTAAATCTTGCCCTCCTGACGTGTTTAACCACAATCTTGAAACTGTGCCAAGCTTGTATCCTAAAGTACGACCAGGGGCAAGTTATGAGTACTCACTTGAATTATTGAAAGCTTTTAAGGCTCAACATCCTCAAGTTACTACAAAATCAGGATTAATGTTGGGTGTTGGTGAGACTGAGAAGCAAGTTATTGATGTATTAAAAGACTTGCGAGCACATCACGTTGATATGCTTACTTTGGGGCAGTATCTTCAGCCTAGCAAGCATCATTTAGCGGTAGAAGCTTATATTCATCCAGACCAATTTGAAAAATACAAGGTTATTGCTACAGAGCTTGGTTTTTCACAAGTTGCCAGTGGGCCTATGGTCAGATCTTCTTATCATGCGGATCTGCAAGCTGCAGGAGAATCCATTAGTTAACAACATATTAATCTAAATATTAAGCAAAAAAAAATACCGACATAAAGTCGGTATTTTTTTGTTTCTACCACCCTACTCGGGTGTTTTCAATCACTTACAAATCGTTTTTATCTTCCTTTTTAAGAAGGCCATTTGTATCAATTTTTTCATCTTCAGATGTTTCATTAGGCTTATTGGCTTTTTTAGTTAAGACTGTTTTAATCCAGTTTTTAGGATCAGAACCTTGCTTATCAGATTTAGGCTTCGACTCTTTATGAACATTGTACTTAGCATCTGAATCAGCATCACCTGGCAGTAGCCCCATATTAACCGCAATATTGCGGCAAGACTCTTCACCTGCTGATAACGTTCCTAGTGGAATTACAACCAATGTCAGCACTGTAGAGACTAAAACACCAAACAATAATGAAATAGCCATACCTTGGAAGATAGGATCAGATAGTATTACACTAGAGCCACCGACTAATGCAAAAGCAGTAATCATAATTGGTCTAGTTCTTGATGCACATGAGTTAATCACCGCATCAAAAAATGGCGTTCCTTTGGCATATTCCTGAACAGTAAAATCAACTAATAGAATCGAGTTACGTACAATAATTCCGGCAAGTGCAATCCAGCCAATCATAGAGGTAGCTGTAAATTCAGCGCCTAATAACCAATGACCCGGCACAATACCCAATAAAGTTAACGGGATTGGCGCCATGATGATGGCTGGAATTATAAAGTTACCAAACTGCCATACAACAAGCATGTAAATAACCACAAGAGCAACCGCAAATGCTGTACCCATATCACGGAAAGTTTCATAAGTAACTGTCCACTCACCAGACCATTCAAATCCCGGTATGTTTTGATTCTTTGGCGGGCCTAAATATTCACCTTGTAGTTGAGTACCATCAAGTGTTTGATATTTAAGTAGTAAGTCATCAACTGCAAACATTGCATAAATTGGCGCACTTAAGCGTCCAATAGGTTCACCTAGTACGTATTCAACGTCTGATAAATCCTTATGATAAATTAGATCATCTTGTTTTTTGTAGCTAAACGATCCCAATTCAGAAATAGGAATCATACTGCCATTCTGTGCGGGCACAGGTAACTGTGTCAAATAAGAAAGTTGAGAGCGCTTTGTAAGTGGCACCTGAAGACAAATTCGTGAAGGCTCTAAAGCATTTTTCAAGCGAATTGTACCAACATTAAAACTAGTCATAGCCATTGCTAAAGTTTCTTTAACAGTCATAACGCTAACTCCAAATCTTGAAGCCTTGGCGGTATCAACTTGGAAATCTATGACAGGATATTCGTCACGCATTAAATTGTCAACATCTGCCATAGTGCCAGACTCGATAAACAACTCTGTTAAATCATTGGCCAATTTACGACGAGTTTCTTTATCGGGGCCATAAACTTCAGCAACTACTGGTCTTAAAACTGGAGGGCCTGGTGGCATCTCAACTACTGCATAATCTGCGCCAGCCTCTTCTGCAATTTCTTTTAGTAAGTCACGCGCTTCTAATGCAATTTCATGGCTTGAGCGAGGGCGATCTGCCTTTTCAGCTAGTTGAATTTGTAACTCACCAACTGAAGAAGATTGACGTAAGTAAGAGTGCCTAACTAAACCGTTAAAATCAAATGGTTTAGCGGTACCTGCATATGATTGAATATCGATAACTTCTTCTACATTTCGAAGCTTTTGCGCCATTAGATGTAGGGTTGAAGCAGTATCTGATAAAGAGGTTCCATCTGGCATATCAAGCATCACACCGAACTCTGACTTATTATCAAGTGGCAGCATTTTAACTGGCACGGCAGTTGTGTAAAACATAGACATGGCTAAAAAGAAAACCACTACTAAGCCAGCAAGAAAGCTCCAACCATATGCTGCGTTACTAAATAATTTTGAAATGATTGAATGGTAAAAAGCATACATGACTTTTGCTTCTTTCTCTTCTTTTGCATGCATCTTATGTAAGACATTCAGTGGTGGCACAAATTTCATAATGAAATATGGCGTAAAGACAAAGGCTGCAAATAACGAGAACATCATTGCTACAGATCCTAATACTGGAATTGGTGCCATATATGGGCCCATCATTCCACTTACTGCTGCCATTGGCACAAGTGCTGCAACCACTGTAAAGGTTGCTAAAATAGTAGGATTTCCCACCTCTCTTACTGCATCAATCGCAGTACCAATGCTAATTTTGTTGTCAATGAGCCAGCGTCTATAGATATTTTCAGTTACAACAATCGCATCATCTACTAAGATTCCTATTGAGAAGATTAGTGCAAATAAGCTCACTCTATCAATCGTCATACCCAAAATCCAGGCAGAGAATATAGTCATTAATAGAACCACCGGAATAACCAAGGTAACAACGATAGCTGGACGCACTCCTAATGCAAACCATACCAATAATGTAACCGCACCAGTTGCAATGAATAATTTTTTAATTAGAGAATTAACCTTATCTTTTGCTGATTTTCCGTAGTTTCTAGTAACAGAGACTTCAACATTATCTGGGATAAGTCGACCTTTTAATTCTTCTACTTTGGCTAGTATATTTTCTGCAACGGCAACACCATTAGATCCAAACTTCTTAGCAATAGCAATAGTAACAGCTTGTTCACCGGTAGCTTTCTTTCCGGTTTTATTAGCTTTACCAGTATAGTAGCTAACCATATGCTCAGTTTCTTCTGGCGCATAATAAACATCAGCAACATCTCTTATATAGATGGGCTTGCCATCATTAATAGCTACCACTAAGTTTTCTATATCTTCAACCTTGGTAAAGAAGTCACCCGCGTAGACTTCCATGTTATAACCATTTAGTTCAATATTACCAGTATGCTCGCGAACATTAGCATTACCTACTGTTCCTGCTATTTGTTGGATAGAAACACCATAACCCGCTAAACGCCCAGGATAAGCATCAATGTGAAAAATTTCTTTACGACCACCAACAATAAAGCCATTGTTAGTGTCTTTTACTTTCTCCAACTGTTGAATCAGCTCTAGACCCAAGGAGCGTAATTGGCCATCATCTAATGACTTTGACCATAAAGTTAAATTAATAATAGGGACGTCATCAATCTCTTTTGGTTTTATTAAAGGTTGCCTAGCACCGGGCGGCATAAAATCAAGATTTGCCAGCATCTTGTCACGAACCTTGATAATGGATGCGTTCATATCTTGACCCACATCAAACTCTACCGTGATAATACCTTGACCTTTGTCACTCACTGAGTAAACGTGCTTAACACCTAAAATTTGAGCCATTAAACGCTCTAATGGCTTAACTACAATATTAGAAACTTCCTCTGATGAGGCGCCTGGATATTCTACAAAAAGATCAATTAGAGGTACTGAAATTTGCGGATCTTCTTGACGGGGTGTTGAAATTAGACCGATAATACCGGCACCCAACATAGCAAAGAAAATAATAATAGATAAAGGTGAAGTAATAAAGGCTTTAGTTAGCTTTCCAGCAATACCTAGATCTATCTCATCGTTATTGTTTGTATTATGATTTGACATAAGTTATAAATTAAATATTCATTCCTGAAATCATCAAAATATTTGGATTTGTGACAATTTTTTCACCAATCTTTAAGCCCGATAAAATGCTTTTCTTATCGCTACCAACCTGCTCACCTAAGCGAACAAAGCGTAATTCGGTTTTATTAGTCAGCGGACTTATCACAAAAACACTCGGTAGTGATGAACGCCACATAATGGCTGCATCTGGAACAATAGGTGTTAGAATTCCTGAGTCTGTTTCAAAAATTTCTACTTCAGAATATGCACCAGGTAAAACTGGTACATTAGCAGGTAAATCAAGTTTCACCTTGACACTATGCTTGGCATTATCTGCAATTGGGTAGATTTGAGCTAATTTTGCATCAACAACAATATTTGCGATATCAAGTTTAACTCGATAATTTTTATTAAGCTTTAAGCTTCTAACCAGTCTTGAAGGGATGTTAACCTCTACTTGTAGATCTTTAATATTAGCAAACTTTAATAAGATTTGACCCGGCTGAACAACGTCACCTTCATTGATTGATTTAGCAACAATAACCCCATCAAATGGAGCACTAACATTTGCATCTTTAAGGCGTGATTCAATTTGCTTTAAGTTATTTTCTGCTTGAGTTAGTTTATTTTTAGCCTGTTGATAAGTAGTGTAGCGGGATGTTCTATTGGCAAATTTATCAAACTCAGGGTTACCTTGTCCGCTTATTTTTAACATAGGATCAGTAAACATTGAGAACATGCCTGGCACGCCACCCAACATTCCACCACTATTAGGAGAAACAATAGATTGCGAATATTGAACACCGGCATTTCTAAGAGCTTCGTTAGCTGAAGCAATTTCAGCATAAGCAGAATCACGCTGCGCTTTAATGGACTCTTGCTCCAGTGTTACTATGATAGTTCCTTTTTTAAACATGTCACCTTCACGGCCATTAACGCTTAAAACATCGCCAGACACTTGAGCTGATAAATTAACCTGGGAAGAAGACATCACAACACCACCTAAAAGCGCTCTCTTATCTAGAGACATTCCACTAACTGTTTCGATGTTATAAACCGAATCAAAGCTACTGGCATTTTGATTCATAATTTGTGCTTGCAAAGGGAGTGATAAAGTGAGTAAAACTGATGTAACTAAAGGTGTGATTGTAAAGCGCATAGTTAACCTATTTATTAGTGTAAATAT